>NZ_LIUF01000003.1:300000-548386 GCF_001280425.1 Haloarcula rubripromontorii
GTCCTCGCACAGAGCCTCAGGGTCGCGCTGGAGACCGACCTGTCAGTCCCGGACGTGATGGCCCGCTTGTCCCAGACGTACCCGGACTGCTACCGGTTCATGCTGTCGCCCGAGGCCGGCGGCACCTTCTTCGGAGCCACGCCGGAGCGGCTGGTCTCGGTCCGCGGCCGAACCGTCCGGACAGAGGCGCTAGCCGGCTCGACGGGCCGGGGCGACACGCCCGCCGAGGACGAGTGGCTCGCCGCCGAACTCCTCGACAGCGAGAAGGACCGCCACGAGCAGAAGCTCGTCGCCGACGCGATACGCGACCAGCTGGAGCCGTTCGCCTCGACGGTCCGCATCGGCGACCGGACCGTCCGTCGGCTCGCCACCGTCCAGCACCTCCGGACCTCGATCACGGCCGAACTCGGGACCGACGAGCACGTCCTCTCGCTCGTGGAGGCGCTCCACCCGACGCCGGCCGTCGGCGGCCTGCCGCCGGACGCCGCGTTGCGGACGATTCGCGAGACCGAGGCGTTCGACCGCGGCTGGTACGCCGCCCCTATCGGCTGGGTCGACGCCGCCGGCAACGGGACCTTCGCCGTCGGCATCCGCTCGGCCGTCGCCACGGAACGGGAGGCGACCCTGTTCGCGGGCGCGGGCATCGTCGCGGACAGCGACCCCGACCGCGAGTGGGACGAGGTCCAGCTCAAGTACCGGCCGATGCTGGACGAACTGGAATGACGGCTCCGAACGTCAACACGCTGTGGGCGGAGACGCTCGTGGGCGAACTCGTCGCTGGCGGCGTCGACGCGGCGTGTCTCTCGCCCGGCAGCCGCTCGACGCCGCTGACGGTGGCGTTCGCCGAGCATCCCGATATCGAAGTGTTTTCCCACCTCGACGAGCGGTCGGCGGCCTTCTTCGCGCTGGGACGCGCTCGACGAACCGGCGAACCGACGCCGCTGGTCTGCACATCGGGAACCGCTGCGGCGAACTACCACCCGGCGGTCATCGAGGCGAACCAGTCGGGCGTCCCGCTGCTCTTACTGACGGCGGATCGCCCGCCCGAACTCATCGACAGCGGGGCCAACCAGACCGTCGACCAGGAGAAACTCTACGGCGACGCTGTCCGGTGGTATCAGGACATGCCCGAACCCGAGGCCGAGCCACGGAAGGTGCGGATGCTTCGGACCACTGCGGCCCGCGCGCTCGCCGAAAGCACCGGCAGCGACCCCGGGCCGGTCCACCTGAACTGTCGGTTCCGGAAACCGCTGGAACCGACACCGATGCCTGAGGACGACCCGGCGGGCGTTCCGGCCGACTGGGCGGGCGGTGACAAGGCGGCCGAAACCGGCCGTGACGGCCCGTTCGTCTCGACGAGCGAGGGCGTCGCCACACCGGACGAGCAGACGGTTCGTCGGGTTCGAAAGTCGCTCCGGACCGCCGAACGGGGCCTCGTAGTCGCTGGTCCCGCCGATCAAGGGCTCAGCGCAGAATCGCTTGAACGGCTGGCATCAGCAACGGGCTTTCCCGTCCTCGCGGACCCGCTGTCTGACCTGCGCTTTGGCCCCCACGTCGACCGCCTCGACCTGCCGGTCTGTGGCGGCTACGACGGCTATCTCGGAAGCAGCGGCGTCAGTGAGTGGGACGACCCCGACGTGGTCGTTCGCTTCGGCGCGTCGCCGACCTCGAAGCCGCTGCGTCACTACCTCCGGGACGCCGACTGCCAGCAGTTCCTCGTCGACCCGGCCGGCGGCTGGTCGGAGGCCGAATTCACGGCGACAGACCTGCTCGTCGCTGATCCCGACGCCACCGCGGACGCGCTCGCGGCGGAGCCGTTGGATGGCGTGTCGGAGTCGTGGCGCGAACAGTTCGCCAGGGCTGAGCGGGTCCACTGGGACGCCGTCAACGATGCTGCCGCCGAAACCTACTGGGAGGGGGGCGTCCTCGCAGACGTGGCGGCACTGGCCCCTGACCCGGCCACGCTGTTCGTCTCAAACAGCATGCCGATACGGGACATGGACCGCTTCGGGCGGCCCCGCGACGCCGACCTGACCGTGCTGGGCAACCGCGGTGCTAGCGGTATCGACGGCATCACCTCGACGGCGCTCGGGGCCGGCAGCGCGACCACAGACCCGCTCGTGCTCGTCACCGGCGATCTGGCGTACTATCACGACATGAACGGCCTGCTCGCGCTCGGGCGCTGTGGCGTGGACGCGACGGTCGTCCTGATAAACAACGACGGGGGCGGCATCTTCCACATGCTCCCAATCGAAGACCACCCCACCTTCGAGTCCCAGTTCCGGACGCCACACGGCCTCGATTTCGAACCCACGGAGGCGCTGTATTCGCTTGAGTTCGAGCGGGTTGCCGACCGCCGGGAGTTCCGCGAGCGATTCGGCGAGTCAGTCCGAAGCGATGGGACACAGGTCATCGAGGTCCAGTTCGACGCCGGCGACAGCCACGCAGTCAGAGACCGGCTTGCCGAACAGGTCGCCGAGACCCTCGCTGGCGACTAACTTTTCAGAGCCGCAACACGGACGCCGTCAGGAGCGACAGCCCGAACGGGAGCCACGTTCCCGACAGCGCGAGCGCCCCAATGAGCGAGAACGCACTGATGTTTAAGACCACCAGCAGCACCGCCGTCGTCAGACTCCAGCTCCCAAACACCAGAATCGCAATCGTGGGCTCAGACTGGAGGTAGCCGATCATGAAGAGCGTACAGACCCCGATTGTCAAGTTGACCCACAGCGGGAACGCCGGTAGCAGCGCGCTGAACAGCAACACCGGGTAGAGTGCGAAGGTGATCCCGAACAGCGTGAGCTCCCGGCCGGTGGGCATCTCCAGGAGCGACCCGCGGGACGGCGTGCCGGTCTGGCGAACGGAGTATGTGGCCGACGAACTCCAGGTGGCCCCGCTGCCGTCGTTGTCGCTGAAGTCGCTGGTCCCAGCGGTCCCGGAGCGCCGGGTCGACCCTGCGTTCGACGCGGCCGCCGTCCCGCTGGTCGCATCGGTCGACTGTTCGTCGCTCGACGACCCATCGGTGTCGGTCGTCGAGCGGTCGGCTCTGTCCTCGGCGACGCGCTCCCTCGCAGCCCGTTCCCGTCGTTCTCGCTCCCGGGCGCTTGTCCGAGACGTGGCCTGACCAGCGCTTGCTTCGGTCCGGTCGCTACCTGACGGAGATCTGCCGTATCCCGCCCGCTGTGCCGCTTCGGCCACGTCACTGCTGTCCGCGTCTGCTATATTTCTCTCGCCCGCAACGTAGGCGTCGTGACCGAGCCGGTCGTATCGCGCTCGCTCGTCCTCGTCGGTGAGTACGTCCCGGGCTTCGATGAGCCGCT
Source organism: Haloarcula rubripromontorii (assembly GCF_001280425.1). Taxonomy (NCBI): domain Archaea; kingdom Methanobacteriati; phylum Methanobacteriota; class Halobacteria; order Halobacteriales; family Haloarculaceae; genus Haloarcula; species Haloarcula rubripromontorii. The sequence continues at coordinate 303,321 of NZ_LIUF01000003.1, forward strand.
GTGTCGCCTCGCCGGCGTCAGCAGCGTCGCTCACGTCGGGGTGTGTCTCCTTCAGTCGTTCCCGATAGGCCGTTTCGATAGCCGCCGTCGACGCGTCAGTTGAGACGCCCAGTACCTCGTAGAACGTCTCGCTCATACCGGCCGAACCACCCGTCTGCGGCTCTGTTCGGTCACTCGTCTTCCACGCCTCCGTCGGTCTCCGCGCCGCGGTCGGACGACTCCCGGTCCCGTGCGAGTCGTTCAAGCGCCGTCGCGATGCGTTCAAGCGTGAACACGAACCGCACGATTAGATACAGGACCCAGGGGACAACGGCCACTAGCAGCCCGAGGAGAATCTGCTGGACAATAAGCAGGCTGTACAGGACGATAGCTACGGAGAGGGCTGCCAGTATCCCTATCGCCGCTTTTCTGTTCGGGTTGGAGGGCATCGCTAGCCCGTTCACGCCCGCGGAACCAAAGCGTTTGCTCCCGCGTGGATACGAGGAATCTTTTTGCGAGGGCCGTCCCGAGCCACGGTATGGTCTCTGAGCTATTCGACCCGGAGCGGTGGACCGCCATCGACCGGTTTGACTTCACCGACATCACCTATCACCGCTCGACCGACACGGGCGCGGTCCGCATCGCCTTCGACCGGCCGGAGAAGCGCAACGCCTTCCGGCCGGAGACGGTCGACGAACTCGCGACAGCGCTGGATCACGCCAAGCGCCAGACCGACGTTGGCTGTGTCCTCCTGACCGGGAACGGTCCCTCCGAGAAGGACGGCGGCTGGGCCTTCTGTTCCGGCGGGGACCAGAGCATTCGAGGTGAAAGTGGCTACGAGTACAGCGGGTCCGAAGAAGCAGCTGAAAGTGACGGTGTGGAGGATGACGCCCCCGAGAACGTCGGCCGGCTTCACATCCTCGAAGTCCAGCGCCAGATTCGCCACATCCCCAAGCCCGTCGTCGCCGTTGTTCCGGGGTGGGCCGTCGGCGGGGGGCACTCGCTGCACGTCGTCTGTGACCTCACGCTCGCCAGCGAGGAACACGCGAAGTTCCTCCAGACGGACCCCGACGTGGGGAGCTTCGACGGCGGCTTCGGTTCGGCGTATCTCGCCCGACAGGTCGGCCAGAAGAAGGCCCGCGAGGTGTTCTTCCTCGGCAAGACCTACGATGCTGCGGAAGCCGCCGACATGGGGATGGTCAATGACGTGGTGCCCCACGAAGATCTGGAAGACACCGCTATCGAGTGGGCCGAGCGAATGAACGAGAAGTCACCGACGGCGATGCGGATGCTGAAATACGCGTTCAATCTCGACTCAGACGGCATGGTCGGCCAGCAGGTGTTCGCCGGCGAGGCGACACGGCTGGCGTACATGACCGACGAGGCTCAGGAGGGGCGGGACGCGTTCAACGAAGGGCGCGACCCGGACTTCGACGACGTGCCGTGGCACTACTGACTCACGCCACCTGCCTGTCGGTCAGTCCTCGTAGGCGAGGGTCATGACCCACTGCGAGAAGGTGTCGTCGTGGGGGTCGACTTCTTCATCGCCGATAAACGGCGAGAGCTGGTCGCCGGCCATCAGGAGCGAGAAATCGAGGTCGCGGGCCGCAGGCGTCAGGTAGTACGTGTTGTGTCCCTCGTACACCGTCTCCTCACGCTGAATGAGGTCCTTCTCGAACAGGGACTCGACGATGCGACTCCCCTTTCGCGAGGAGACGTCGAGTTCCTTCCAGAAGTCGCTCTGGTGGATGCCACCGGACTCCCGAATCAGTTCAAGCCCGGCCCGCTCGCCATCAGAAAGGTCCGCCTCCGACGCTGCTGAACTCATGTATTACTCATACCGTGAGTCGGCCGCTTAAATCTGACCTTCGACCGGGCGGTACGGCGTCCGGCATGGCGGCCCGGCCGCGTGCTGATACTCGTAGTCGGCACCCAGTGTGATAAGCGACGACGACCGCGTCCCGAATCCGTCACCGTGGACGCAGACGCCGTACTCGTGGTCGCTGATGGTCTCGCCCGCGCGATCTATCCACTCGGCGGCGGCCTCGCCGGGTTCCGGCACCATGGCCTCGTGTAGCCGGGCCGCGTTGGTCGCCTGCGCCTCGCCGTCGTCGGGCCGACGCGATGGAATCCGGTAGTCGCCGTCCGCGCCGACGTTGACGACGACGTGGACGCCGGGCTGGAAGTTCCGGACCGCGAGCTGACCGTCCCATTCCAGCAGCACGGCGGCGTTCTCGTCTGCCAGCAGAAGATTGAATCCCGAGTATTCGGCCTCTCTGGTCGCCTGTTCGACAGCGCGGGCGGCTGACTCCGCGCTCTCGTGACTCAGCGCGTCCCGGACGAGCAAGCCGCGTGAGCGCTCGCCGGCAAGATCAGTGTCGAGCCAGCGGTTCGTCACCGCTGCCAGCAGGCCGTGCTCGTTGTAGCCGATCCACGTCCCGTCAGCTTCCTCGTCGGCGGGTGCGACGACGCGACTCCCCCAGTGGCGCTGCCGCGGCGGCTGTGACGGCCTATCGAGTCGCTCGTCGCGGTTCGCCGCGACCGCGACCGGCGTGCCGTCGAAGACCTGCCACGCGAGGACGATTGTACACACGGGACCACGTAGGCTACCGACGGGCAAAACGGCTTGGCTCGCGGAGGCTCACCCGGGCCGCTCGTGGGCGTCGCCCGCTGTGAGCCGCGACCGGACGGCCTCGCGGTCGACGGTCCCCGAGGCAGTCCGCGGAAGCGCGTCGTCGACTCGAACTGTCTTCGGGACTTCGTACGGGGCGAGTCGCTCGGCACAGTGGTCGCGAACCGCCGTAGGCGATACGTCCCCAACGACCAGTGCGGCGACCTGCTGACCCCACTCTTCATCCGGAAGGTCCACGACGGACACGTCCTCGACCGCGGGATGGTCCCGGACCGCCGCGGCAACCGTGTTCGCGTCGACGTTCTCTCCGCCAGTCACAATCTGGTCGTCGACGCGGCCCTCGACCCAGAGGCGACCGTCGGCGTCGCGGTAGCCGAGGTCGCCCGTCCGGAACCCGAACTCGCCGAACGCCGCGCCGTCGCCGCCCAGGTAGCCCGGCGTCACCGTGGGCCCGTCGACGGCTATCTCGCCGGGTTCGCCGGGGCCACAGGGCTCCCCGTCGGCGACGACCGTCACCTCGGTGAACGCGAGCGGCTGGCCGACGGTGCCGGCGTGCTCGAAGGCGGTCTCGGGCCGTGCGGTCGCTATCTGGGACGCTGTCTCGGTCATCCCGTAGGTTGGACAGACCGGCACGCCCCGCTGCCGACAGCGCTCGATAAGTGCCTCGCTGGCCGGCCCGCCACCGAGGAGGACGAACCGGAGCGAAGCCGGCGGTTCCCAGTCGGCGTCCAGTAGCCGCGAGAGCATCGTCGGCACCAGCGAGACGCCGGTCACCGACCGGTCGGCGATGACTTGCCGGGTCCCGTCGGCGTCGAATGAACGCTGGACGACGACCGTCGTACCGTACAGCGCGCTCCGGACGAACGGGGCCAGCCCGCCCATGTGGTAGGTCGGCAGGCAGACGAGCCAGCGGTCCGTCGGCAGGACGCCCAGCCGGTACGACGACGCGACGGCGCTGGCGACGAGGTTGCCGACGGTCAGCCGGACGCCTTTCGGCTCGCTCGTGGTCCCCGAAGTAAAGATGACAAGTTGGGTGTCCGTCCGAGAGAGGCGCGCCGGCGTCACGTCGGCCCTTCGGTTGGGGCCTGCCCCGTCCGGCCGGACCGGCAGGTCCGCCACCGAAACGACCGGGCAGGTAGCCGTCTCCGCGGCGAGGTCACGCGTCGACGGCCCACAGACCAGCAGGTCCGCATCAACCGTCGAGAGCTGACTCCGGAGCGTCGCCGCGTCGAGTTCGACGTGCAGCGGCGCGAGCGTCGCGCCCAGTCGCATCGTTGCGAACAGGAGCGTCCCGACTGCCGGCCGCGTCGGCAGGAGCGCCGCGACGGTAGCGTCCGTGCCGTCGAGTCGCCGGTCGAGGTCGGCAGCCACCGAATCGACGGCGGCATCGAGTTCGCGGTACGTCGTCTCGTCGCCTGCGTCCGCCGCAACCATCGCCGTCCGGTCGGGCGTGGCGCTCGCCCGGTGGGTCACGAGGTCTTTCGTCGGCCACTCGACGGGGTCACGCATCGGTCTCCACCTCAGTCGGGTCGATGCCGAGGCCGGCCGACTGGGGGACTGACATCGACCCGTCAGTCACCGTTGTCGGGTCCGGTGCGAGGTCGGCCGCCAGTCGGTCGCCGGTCGCCAGACCACACGCGGCCACGTCGGGAATCGCGGCGGCGACGTGCAGCGCCGCGAGACGGGCGACAACGGCGTCGATAGTCGTCGTGACAACCGGTTCAACGCCCTGTTCGCGGGCCCGGAGCGCCAGCGTGTGGGCGTTGCCGGGGCCGCCGAGTACCATCGGTTTCAGTATCAATACATCGGCCGCGTCGGCGTCGAGTACGCTATCGACCCGGCGGCCGACGAGCGACTCGTCGAGCGCGATACCGACGCCGTTGCCCCGAAGCTCGGCGTGGCCGGTGAGGTCGTCGGCCGGGAGCGGCTGTTCGACGTAACTCACGTCAAGTGGCGCGAGGCGGTCGATGGCGTCCGCGGCCTCCTCGTGAGACCACGCGCCGTTGGCGTCGGCTCGCACTGTCACGTCCTCGTCGACGCGCTCTCGGACGGTCCGAACACGCTCGATATCTTCGTCGACGGTTCGTTTCCCGACCTTGAGCTTACAGCAGTCGTAGCCGGCCGCGACCGCCCGCTCGACGGCGGCGGCCGTCTCGTCCGGAGGCCCGTCGCCGACCGTCGCGTTTACCGGGACGCGATTACAGTGCCTGTCGGAGTCGAACCACTGGTACAGCGGCACGCTGTCGGCTTTGGCGTCGGCGTCCAGTAGCGCGGTCGCGAAACCGTGCCGCGCGGCGGGAACCGACGCGGCGTCCAGCGAGAGGAGGACATCCGTGTGCCCGCCGTCGGCCGCGACCGTGGTAGCGTCGTCGAGTCCGCGTTGGCAGTCGTCGAGCGACTCCGTCCAGCCCGGGAGTGGCGTAGCCTCACCGACGCCGGTTTCGCCGCGGTGGTCGTAGCGGACGACGAACCCAGAGCGCTGGCTGATAGTCTCGCGGGCGGTGACGAGCGGACCCGACAGGGGGAGCGAGAACGGGTCGACGTTCATAGTAGCTGTGGGACCGCGAGCCCGAGCGCGAACAGGACGGAGTGGGCGAACAGCGTCTGGCCGACCCGTTCGAGCGTCGGATTCAGCGCGTCACCGCCGGTCTGTGTGAGGACTGTTTTCGAAATCGTCGCCGCCAGTGGCAGGGTCAACAGCGGAGCCAGTGCTGGCAGCCCGTACTGGCTGTTGATGGCGAAGACGACAGGGACGACGTAGGCCATCCCGACCAGCAGGAGAAATTCGACGCGACTCCATCCGTAGCCCATATAGACGGCCAGCGTCTTCTTGCCCGCGGCGCGGTCCGTCTCGCGGTCGCGGATGTTGTTGACGACCAGAATCGCGGTCGACAGGCCGGCCGCCGGGAGACTTGCCGTGATAGCGGCGGCAGTGACCGACCCCGGCGGGAGTGTCATCGGGAACGTGCCGATGCCGCTTGCGCTCGCAACAGCCTGCACGTAATATGTGCCGGTGACCGCGATGACGCCGAAGTAGACGAACACGAACAGGTCGCCCAGACCGCGGTAGCCGTAGGGGAACGGTCCGCCGGTGTAGAGAACCCCGGCGGCGATACCCGAGAGACCGACGACGACGATAGGAAGACCCCCGACGGCGACGAGATAGACACCGATGACGACGGCGAGCCCGTAGGTCGCTATCATCGCCCGCTTGACCTCGTCGGCGTCGATGAGGCCGCCAGCGGTCACGCGGGTGAACCCCTCGCGGTCGTCGGTGTCGGCCCCCTTCACCGCGTCGTAGTAGTCGTTCGCGAAGTTCGTTCCAATCTGGATGAGCAGCGCACCTACCAGCGCTGCGACTGCCGGCAATAGGGCGAAGACGCCGGCGTGGACCGCCAACCCCATCCCGACGATGACCGGCGCGGCCCCGGCAGGCAGTGTCTGTGGCCGCGCGGCCATCACCCACGCCTGCCGCTTCGAAACGTCCGCCGTCGCTGTACTCATTGGAGAAAACTGGGGACGCTATCCCCAAAGCGACTGTGGTTCGACAGACACCCGAAATATGACCCGTTCTGAGACAGCAAGATCAGGGGTGTATCACAACCACTTTATCATGATTAACCATACGATAGCCTGAGATGCATAAGCCACTGCTTACCACGGATTTTCTCGACCGTGCGCGGGAATACTACGGGGACAAAGAGGCTATCGTCGCTACGACCGGCGAGCGCTTCACATACGACGAATTCGGAGAGCGAGCCGACGGGTTCTCGGCGGCGATGGCCGCCCGTGGCATCGAGAAGGGGGACCGGGTGGCCGTGCTGGACCCGAACACGCACTACCAGCTCGAAGCGGCCTACGGGACCATGCAACTGGGCGCGGTCCACACGCCGCTGAACTACCGGCTCGTGCCGGACGATTTCGAATATATTCTCTCGGATGCTGAGGTCGACGCCGTCTACGCGGACTACGAGTACGCCGAGAAGATAGAGCCGATCCGCGACGAGGTGCCCACCGAAATTTTCGTCACCAACGACACGGACGCCGTCGACGGCGACTGGGAATCATTCGACGAGATTATCGAGGAGGCAGGGACCGACTACGAGCGCCCCGAGATGGACGAGGACGACCTCATCACCATCAACTACACGTCGGGGACCACCGGCGACCCGAAGGGCGTCTGCCGGACCCACCGTACCGAAACGCTCCACGCTTACATCGTCGCGCTCCACCAAGAGATCCGCGACGACGACGTGTACCTCTGGACGCTCCCGATGTTCCACGTCAACGGCTGGGGCCACATCTTCTCGGTCACCGGCATGGGCGCGAAACACGTCTGTACCCGCGGCGTCGACGCCGAGGGCATCTTCGACGCCGTCAGGACCGAAGACGTGTCCTACCTCTGTGGCGCGCCGACGGTGCTGAACATCCTGGCGGACCGCTACGACGACCACGACGGCAACATCGAGACGACCGGTGCCAACGACGTGCGTATCGCGACGGCCGGCAGCGCGCCGCCGGAAGCCGTCATCCGGACTGTCGAGGACGAGTTCGGCTGGTATCTGAAACACGTCTACGGTGCGACCGAAACCGGCCCGCTTGTCACGACCTCCGACGCTCGCCGCTTCTTCGAGGACGGTAGCGACGCCCGGTTCAGCGTCAAGAAGCGCCAGGGCATCGGCTACCTCGGAACGGACGTCCGTGTCGTCGACGAGGACGGGAACGACGTGCCACACGACGACGAGACGCTTGGGGAGGTCGTCGTCCGCGGCAATCAGGTGATGGACCGCTACTGGAACAAGCCCGAACAGACCGAGGAGGCCTTCTCGGACCGCGTCGAGGGCTACTACCACATGGGTGACCTCGCGACGGTCGACGAAGACGGCATGATCGCCATCCGCGACCGCAAGAAGGACATCATCATCTCCGGCGGCGAGAACATCTCCAGCATCGAACTGGAGGACACGCTCTACGAACACGACGCCGTCAGCGATGTCGCGGTCATCCCCGCGCCGAGCGACGAGTGGGGCGAGACCCCGAAGGCCTTCGTCGTCCCGAATTCGGGCGATCCCGACAACCCCGGTGTGACAGCCGAGGACCTCCGGACGTTCACCCGCGAACAACTGGCGACCTACAAAGTCGTTCGTCGGGTGGAGTTCGTTGAGGAACTGCCAACGACAGCGACCGGGAAAGTCCAGAAGTACGAACTCCGCGAACAGGAGTGGGAAGACGAGGACGAGATGGTCGGCCAGGGGTAGCGACCCGCGCCAGCCACACAGAGGTGTAGATTAGGGATACCTACGCGAGCCTATGATAACACACGTCGGTCGTAAATAACGTGGATGTGTTACCTTCCGATTCCAGAGACGGTCTTTTAACTCAGCGACCTGTAACGTGTGACAACTAGCCAAACCTATGACGCATATTGCTGCCCCGATCCGTATTCTTCACGTCGATGATGAGCCGGGGTTTGCCGACATGACGGCGACGTTTCTCGAACGCGAGGACGACCGGATAGACGTCCAGACTGCGACGAACGCCACAGCGGGGCTGGAGATTCTGGCCGACACCGACATAGACTGTGTCGTCTCTGACTACGATATGCCCGAGCGGAACGGCATCCAGTTCCTCGAAGCCGTTCGCGAGGGGTACGATTCTCTGCCGTTCATTCTCTACACTGGCAAAGGCTCAGAGGAGATAGCCAGCGACGCGATTTCGGCCGGCGTCACCGATTACCTGCAGAAAGAGAGCGGCACGGACCAGTACGCGGTGCTCGCGAACAGAATCACGAACGCTGTGGAGTCCCAGCGAGTCAAGCGAGAGCGGAACCGCCAGCTCGATGCCATCGAAACCGCACAGGAGGGAATCAGCATCCTCGACGAGGACGGGCGGTTCATCTTCGTCAACGAAGCGTACGCGGACCTCTATGGCTACGATCCGGCTGAAATGCATGGACGGCACTGGGAACTACTGTATCGAGAGGCGGATATTCCTCGCATCTACAGCGACATTATCCCGGCTGTCGAGGAGAACGGCTACTGGACGGGCACGACGATTGGACTCCGTGCCGATGGAAGTACGTTCACTGAAGACCACGTGCTCGCGCAAACCGACCGTGGTGAACTGGTCTGTACTGTCCGTGATATCTCCGACCAGCGAGACGGTGAACAGGAACTCTCCCGGATCAAACGCGCTATGGACGAGGCACCTATCGGTATCGTGATCACCGGTCCCGAACAAGAAGATACGCCGATAATCTACACTAACCGTCGGTTTCTGGCACTGACCGGCTACACAGAGTCGGAGGTACTCGGCCGAAACTGCCGGTTCCTGCAGGGCGAGGCGACCGAGTCCGAGTCGGTCGATGCGATGCGGACAGCCATCGACGAGGAGGAGCCCGTGTCGGTCGAACTCCGGAACTACCGGAAGGACGGGACCATGTTCTGGAATCAGGTGACTATCGCCCCTGTCCGCGACGACGACGGAACGGTCGTCAACTACGTCGGATTCCAGCAGGACATCACCGAGCGAAAGGAACACGAATACCGCCTGAAAGCTCTCAGTGAGTCGGCCAAAGACTTGCTCCGGGCTGACACGCGCGAGAACGTCGCCGAGATCGGCGTCGAAACGGCGCGCACTGTACTGGGACTCGAAGCGAACACGATTCACCTCTTCGACGAGGACGAACGGACTCTCGAACCGGTCGCCGCCTCCGACGCGATATATGAGCTGATAGACGAGTTGCCGACCTTCACACCCGGGGAGAGCATTGCGTGGCGCGTCTACCAGTCCGGCGATGCTCTGGCCGTCGACGACGTCCATACTGACCCGGACATCTACAACCCGGACACGCTGATCAAAAGCGAACTGTATCTTCCGCTTGGCGAGCATGGCATCCTGCTGGCCGGCTCGGAGACGGCCGCGGCGTTCGACCAGCGGGATGTCGTCCTCGGAGAGATTCTGGCCGGACATGTCACCAGCGCGCTCAAACAGGTCAAAGGGACCGAACAGTTACGCGACCGTGAACGGGTCCTCGAACAACACAACGACCGGCTCGAAACGTTCACCAGCGTCGTCTCACACGATCTCCGGAATCCGCTGAACGTCGCCCAGGGACGGCTCCAGCTGGCACGCGAGCAGTGTGAGAGTGAGCATCTGGCCGCTGTCGAGCGAGCACACGAGCGGATGGACACGCTGCTGACTGATCTGCTCACGCTGGCACAGGACGGTGAGACCGTCACCGACCGCGAACCGGTCGCGCTCGCGTCGCTCGCCGAAAACTGCTGGAAGACTGTCGAAACGGCCGATGCGACACTCATCACCGATATCGACCGGACCGTCTTGGCAAACGAAAGCCGCCTGAAGCAGTTGTTCGAAAATCTCGTTCGGAATGCGGTCGAACACGCCGGGACGGACGTGACAGTAACAGTCGGGGCGGTGGACGACGGGTTCTACGTCGCCGACGACGGCCCCGGTATCTCCGAAGACGAGCGAGAGACAGTGTTCGAAGCCGGCTACTCGACGAGCCCGGAAGGAACTGGGTTCGGACTCAGTATCGCCCAGGAGGTCGCGTCGGCACACGGCTGGGAGATCAGCGTTCGAGACAGTGCCGATGGTGGCGCACGGTTCGAGATTACCGGCGTCTCGTTTTGCACCTCGTAGCGACTGGGGACGCGTCCGTCTGGGGTCTCGTTGGCACCCGTTCGAATGGCCTCGCCGCCCCGCCGCTGCTCGGTGTCGTTCGCTAAACCGTCAGCAAACTGCGTTCCGTTAGTCTTCGAGCGCGTCGGCGATGCGGTCGAGCGACCGTCGCATGTCGTGGACTTCGTCCCGGAGCTTTCGCATCTCGCGCGTGAGTTCCTCGTTGTCGCTGCCGCCCGATTCCTCGTGCTGCCCTGGCGGGCCGCCGCCCATGCCGCCGGGGCCGCCCGGACCGGGGCCACCGGGGCCGCCGCCCATCATGCCGCCCATCATCTGTGCGAATGGGTTACCGCCGCCCATGCCGCCGGGGCCGCCGCCACCGCCCATCATCTCTTCCATTCGCTCTTCGCGGCTCATCTCTTCGCCGTCACCCTCGCCTTCTTCGCGCTCCTCGGCGCGCTGCTGTCGGATCTCCTCGACCCGCTCGCGGAAGGACTTCTCCTCGCCGCCTTCCTCGGTCGCGTCCGCAGATTCGTCAGCGTTGTCAGGTTCATCGTCTGCCATACGCCCGGTTTTGGTTGGGCCGCTGAAAAGGGTTGTCGTCCCGAGATAGTCCGTGTATACGGTCGGTCAGCGAGCAACGCCAATCCGGAGAATCGCGCCGTCGTCGGGTGACTGGCTCGCGAAGTTTCGGACTTGGATTACTGAAACGTCGACTGTGGGTGCCTGATACGGCTGGTGACAGTCCGTCTCAGGCGAGCCGTCGGACCAGCACCGAGAGGCCCAGCCCACAGGCGAGCACCACGGCGAGGTTGAACGCCGCGTTGAACAGCGGCCGGTACCTGTCGGTGACGAACGTATCAATCGCTGACGACGCGGAGAAGTAGAACTGGAGTGTCGCGATGAGCGCCACGAGCGTGAGAATAACGAACACTGCCCACTGTGCGTAGATCGCTATTGCCGGTCCGGTGTCGTCGTCCGGTTCGTCGACAGCGTCGCCGGTCTCTGCGCCGGTATCCTGTGCCACTGCGTCGGTGGTGGAGGTGTCACTCATTGGTCTGTCTCCGTGTGATGAGGAGGCCGCTTGCGAGGACGGCAATCAGGCCGAGTAGCGCCGTGAAGCCGGGACCTTCCCCGGCCGCGGTCTGCTGTGGTCCGTCCATCTCTCGTTCTTCGGGCCGGTCCTGCTCGAAATCGCTAGACTGGAAGCCGACTTGCTGTCTGGTTTCGTTCTCCTGCAGACGCTCCGTCGGATGGAGGTTCGCCGGGGAACTCTCGGTCCCGACGATGACGCCGTCAGAGAGCAACATCCCGTCAAGCCAGTAGTTGTAGTCGTCAGGCACCGTCAGTTGCGTTCTGACAATCTCCGTTCGGCCGGGGCGAATCTGGCCGACCCGAACGGTCGACTCGTCGGCGATGACGTTCGAGTCGGCCTGCCGCGCCCGGAGGCGTAGCGAGAGGTCATCAGACGGACTGTTGCCGGCGTTCGTGACGTACACCGAGACGTTCAGGGTCGTCTGGTTGTTCGAGACGCTGTCAATCCGGTAGGTGATGGAGTCCAGCGGGACGCCGGCGTTCTCGAACCGCTGGAAGGTCACGGTACTGCGGGCGTACGCCGGTGTGAGGGCGTCGACGTTCTGGACCGACTGCTGACCGGTCTCGACGCGGTTACCGTCCTCGTAGACGATTGTGTCGATCCGATAGCCGCCCGCCCGCTCGACTGTGATGTTCGACCGCACCGATACTTCTCGTTCCCCTTCGATTGTGCCGACTGACTGCCGCGTCGTCGTCGCGACGAGGCCGGTGTCCGCGTCGATGGCCCGCGTCTCCACGGTGACGTTCTCGGCTGGGCCGCCACGGTGTGAGAGGCGGGCGTCGATGGAGAGCGTCACCGTCTGGCCGTCGACCGACGCCGGTTCGATGGTCGTCTCGCGGAGGTCGAGATAGCTCTCGCGAACGTTGTCTTCGGGTTCGGAGAGCGCGCCGGGGACCGCTGTTGCACCGATGAGCATGGTCAGGACGACCACGACCACGCCACCGGTCAGGAGGGTTTCACGTCGCACACGAGGATGGCCAACAGCCGCCATTAAATGTCTTCTGTACTTCAAATGCAGATTACAGCGACGGCAGTCTCCGGCGTTACCCGAACGCGCCGAGGCTCGACTGCAGATCCCGGTCGGTTCGGCCGTCTATGAGTTCGTAGCCGACGAGCTGGCGGAGGTCCACGGCGTAGATGCTGCCGTTGTTCGCAAGCACGGCGACTCGTCCTTTCGTCCCTCGGACGGTCCCTGTCGCCAGGGTTTCGGCCATCGGTCGGTCCGACAGAGTCAGACCGTACTCGAAGTCGTAGGTCGCAAGCGGGTCGTAGCGCTCGCACAGCGATGCCCACCAGTCGGTGTCGACGGACTGGTCGAAGCCAGATATTTTCGTGGGGACCCTGACCCGGTCCCCCAGTTCGGCGGCAATGTCGGCCTCGACTTGCCGGGCGATGCGGCCGTCGGCGACGGTCCGGAGGTGGGCGGCCCTGTCGGCCCCCTGCTCGCGGAGCCGCGTCTCCAGCCGCCAGGAGCGAGTGACGCCGACCTTGATGATATCGGGCGCGAACGCCGCCAGATACACCGCGTGTTCCTCATCGCAAGTGTCGAGTGGTTTGTTGCAGTCCCCGGTACAGCGGGCACACGGCCAGATGTCGGTGTGTTCCGGGCAGTACGGCGCGGGGTCGTTGTCACAGCGGAAGTGGCGGTCGCCGTCGACTGCACCGGCACAGTGGCGCTCGCCGAGCGTGTACGAGAGTTCGGTGTCCGGGTCCAGTCGCTCAGTGGTCACGCTCCCGTTCTCGGCCAACAGGAGCGCGGCGTGTTCGTCGACCCGCGCACGGTAGCCCACGACCTGCACGTCCGGCGCTTCGGTGCGGAGCCGCAAATGGCTGCCGGGACGATTTTTTGTGCTTGGCTGTCATATTCCCGGACATGCCAGAGCTACACCTCCGAAGCCCGGCGTTCGATGACGGTGACCGTATTCCCGAGGAACACGGCTATTCGGCGGCGAACACGAACCCCCCGCTGGAGGTCGAGAACGTCCCGCCGGACGCGTCGTCGCTCCTCCTCATCGTTGACGACCCCGACGCCGAGGAACCGGCCGGAAAGGTGTGGGACCACTGGCTCGTCTGGAACATCCCGCCAGATGTCGGCCGGATTCCGGAGGGATGGGTGCCTGACGAGGCGACAGAGGGACAGAACGACTTCGGCGAGGTGGGGTGGGGCGGTCCGAGTCCGCCCGACCGGGAACACACCTATCGGTTCCTCCTGTACGCGCTGGATACGACGCTCGACCTCTCCCCGGCAGCAGACAAAGATGACGTGTACGACGCGGCCAGCGGCCACGTCGTCGAAAAGGCACAATTGAACGGTACGTATCCGGCCTAAGCCGCCTCAGAGTTCTTCGAGCAGTTCGCGGGTCGACTGCCGTACCGCGTCGTCGCTCGACTGTTCGGGTTCCCAGCCGAGCGCTGAGAGCTTGTCGATAGAGAGGCGCATCCGCGGCACGTCGCCGGTCCAGCCGCGGTCGCCGCCGGTGTACTCGTACTCGGGGTCGATATCCATCTCGTCGGCGACGATGCTGGCGATGCGGTCGACCGAGGTGGTCGTCCGCGTGCCGAGGTTGAACACGTTGTGGTCCCTGTCGGCGTGTTCGACGGCGAACAGCATCGCGTCGATGCACTCGGAGATGTGCATGTAGGATTTCTCTTGGCGGCCGTCGCCGAGAATCGTCAGCGTCGACGGGTCCTCGGTGAGTTTCTCGATGAAGTCGGGAATGACCGCCCCGCGCAGGCGCGGGCCGACAATGTTCGCAAACCGGAACACCCACGACTGGATGTCGTGGCTGTGGGCGTACGTCGAGACGAGTGACTCCTCGGCGAGTTTCGTCGCGCCGTAGACGCTGATCGGCTCAAGCGGCGCGTAGTCTTCCGGTGTCGGCCGCGGCGCTTCGCCGTATACTGTGGACGACGACGTAAACACCAGATTCTCGACGCCAGCGTCCTGCATTCGTTCGAGGATGTTGTACGTGATGTCGCTGTTGTCCTCGAACTGCCGGCGGGGCGTGTCCGTATCCACCAGTTTCGACGCCGCGAGGTGGACGACGAGGTCGACATCGCTCGTGATGGCCTCGGCGACGACATCGGAATCAGTGAGGTCACCATCTAGATAGGTTGCGTCCTCATGAACCCATTCGGATTGTCCGCTCGCTTCGTTGTCGACGACCAGTACGTCGTTGTCCGGAACGAGGCGCTCGACCAGATGTGACCCGATAAAGCCCGCCCCGCCGGTGACGACTATTCGCTTCTCTGATACGTCCATAGTTGCGATGTTTCGTATGCGAGGTAAAACGTTGCGGTCGCGGCCGATTCCAGTGGAGACGGTAGCCACGTAACGGATGACAACGTCGTTTTATAGCTTCCCCTGTGAGAGTCGGCTATGACTCGATTCACTCGCCGCGGCTTCCTCTCGGCGACGACTGTCGCTCTCGGCGCGCTGGCCGGGTGTGTCGGTGGCGGTTCCGAGTCGGCCGGAACGGAGACGCCGACCCCCGCACCGGGCCAACCGCTCTCGACGCCGGTCGCGGGCGACCCCGAGGCTGACGTTACGGTCGCGGTGTACGAGGATTACGCCTGTCCGCACTGCGCGACCTACTCGGAGTCTGTCTTCCCAGAGGTTCAGGACGACTACCTCGCTGATGGAACCATCCGCTACGAGTTCCACGACTTCCCGATACCGGTCGACGAAGAAGTATCGTGGCAGGCCGCAAGCGCCGCGCGTGCCGTACAGGACACCGTCGGCGACGACGCCTTCTTCACCTACTCCAAGCGCCTGTTCGCAAACCAGACCCAACTGGGGCCAGACACCTACGCCGACCTGACGGAGGGACTGGACGTCGACGGCGAGGCTATTCGAGCGGCTGCGACGGGGGAACTGTACCGCCCAACGGTCTCCGGCGACCGCGAGGCCGGTATCGACCGGGGCGTTCAGGGAACACCAGCCGTGTTCGTCAACGGCGAGCAGGTCGAGTGGAGCGAAATCGCCTACGAGCCCGTACGGGCAGCTATCGAAGCGGCACGGAGCGACGAATGAAGGACTCGCCGCAGGTGACGGTGCTTCGGCTGGGCCACCGGCCCGGTCGGGACGAGCGGATGACGACCCACGTCGGGCTGACCGCACGCGCGCTCGGGGCCGACAAGGTCGTGCTGGCAAACGCCGCCCGCAATCAGGCCGACACCGTCATCGACATCACCGACCGGTTCGGCGGCCCCTTCGACGTGGCCTCGACGGAGGAGCCAAAGCGGCTCATCCGCGATTTCGAGGGTCGCGTCGTCCACCTGACGATGTACGGCGAGCCGGTTCAGGACATCGAGGCCGATGTTCGCGAGGCCCACGCCGAAGACCCGCTGCTGGTCGTCGTCGGCGCGGAGAAAGTCCCCTTCGAGGTGTACGAACACGCTGACTGGAACGTCGGCGTCACCAACCAGCCACACTCCGAGGTCGCCTCGCTGGCCGTCTTCCTCGACCGCCTGTTCGAGGGCCGGGAGCTGGACCGCGAGTGGGAGAACCCCGACAGGGTGGTCGTCCCGCAGGAAACCGGCAAGCGGGTCGTCGACCCCGACGAGGAGTGATACCCACGCAGTTGTGCCGCGGGCCTTTTACCGCTCGACGCTAACTCTCGCGCAGATGTCGCGTCACAACGTGTTGCTCGTCGTCGCCGACAGTCTCCGCGCCCGGAACACCTCCGTCTTGGGCTATCGGCGGGAGACCACGCCTTTCCTCGACGCCTTCGCCGAGGAGGCGACGGTGTACACGCAGGCTCGCAGCCCGAGCAACTGGACCGTCCCCAGCCACGTCAGCCTGTTCACGGGCCACGAAACCCACGAACACGGCGTCGACCACACCGCGAGACTCGACGCCGGCCACACAATCTTCGAGGAACTGGCAGCAGCGGGCTATGACACGGGATTGTTCTCCGACAATCCGTTCCTGACCGACCACGAATCAGGACTCGATGACGTGTTCCAGACGGCTGTCGGCTCGCCCGAACAGTACGATTCGGCCTACGAGACCAACGGCTCGCTGGGCGACTGGCCGAACGGCTTCTGGTACGCCGACCGGACGCTCGAGTGGATCTCTGAGCGGGAGAGCGACTGGGCAGCCTGTATCAATCTAATGGACACCCACCGCCCGTACGAACCGCTTCCCGAGTACGACGAGTGGAGCGACGAACGCTCCCGCGACATGCAGGAGTCGATGGGATTCAAGTGGCACTGGGAGTTCCTCTCCGGGAATCTCTCGCTTGGCTTTGCTGGCATTCTCGAACAGATATACGACGGCGCAGTCCGGCAGGCAGACGCCATCTTCGAGACCCTGATCCGCGGGCTGGACGAGCAAGGTGCCCTCGACGATACGCTGGTCGTCTTCGCCGGCGACCACGGCGAGGGCTTCGGCGAGCCAACGGCGATTCCTTCGGAGCCGCCGGCGGTCAGCCATCGCATCGGAACACACGACACAATGTACCACGTCCCGCTCGTCGTCCGCGCCCCCGGCCAGCGCGAGGGACACCGCGTCACCGATCTGGCGACCCTCAGCCGATTCCCAGACGCCGTCCGCGCGATGGCGCTCGGCGACGGCAACGCCGACGGCCCGATGTTTGCGTCGCCGAACGGGACTGTCGTCGCGTCACAGGCCCCCATCGGCCCGGCGATGCGCGAGGAAGCCGAACGGGTCTGTGGGGACGCCGCTCCGTTCGCAAAACACGCCAGACTGGTCTATCACGACCGGCCCGGCGACGAAGTGCGAAAACGGGCGGCGTGGGGCGACAGTGCCCACGAATCCATCATCAAAGGCTGTGGCGGCACAGCCGAGGATAGCGATATCGATGCCGCCATCGTCCAAGATCACTTCGACAGCGACCGGTACACCGACGTGGATATTGCGACGCCGCTCGACGGCTACACCGAGTTCGAGGATGCGTCCGACACGCAGTTTGCCGGGGACCTCGACGAGCGACTGGAGGCGCTGGGATACAAATGACGACGATACCCGACACCGAACTGGTCCTCGTGGTCGCCGCCGACGAGAACAACGTCATCGGCCTGGATGGTGGTGTCCCCTGGCACTACCCGGAGGACGTGCGTCAGTACAAGGCCCGCATCGCCGGCCACCCTATCATCCTCGGCCGGCGGACGTTTGAGTCGATGAAGCCTATTCCGGACTGCTACACCGTCGTCCTGACCAGCGACGACAGCCGGAGTGCCAATTCGGAGACAGTCGAGTACGCCACGACGCCTCAGATCGCTGTCGAAGCCGCCGCCCGCGCCGGTAACACCGAGGCGTTCGCCGGTGACAGCGCGGGCACAGGCGACTCGCCGCCTATCACTTACGTCATCGGCGGCGAGGCGGTGTACGACCTGTTTCTCCCGTTCGCTAGCCGGGTTTTCCTCAGCCGCATCCACGAACGCAACGAGGGCGACCGGTATTTCCCGGATATGGGTTCAGAGTGGACAGAACTGTCCCGAGAGTCGTACGACGGGTTCGATGTCATCGAGTACAAGCAGGCGTCGCCACGGCCGCTTGACGACCTATGACCGTTCACGGATAAATCAGGCGACCCGGAACTGTCCGTGGTTTGAAAACCATAGCTGTTAAAGTAATCCAACTGACTACTATTCGGCAGCAACTCGCGATGCTAGACAAAATCAAAAAATCTGTATCAAACGTACTCTCGGGTGGGAAGCAGCAGTCAGACACCGGACCACAGGCCGGAACAGTGAGTGATAAACGCATTCAGGCTAGCTCTGCCGGCGACGACGGTGCGGATGCGACCGGGGAACCCGAATCGAATCTCTACGAGTGTCCGTCCTGTGACTCCGTCTTCGTCGCTATCGACAAAGAGACGTGTTCCTCCTGTCGGACGCCAGTCGAACGGATCGAATAGCGGAGTGTAGCTGTTGGTACGGTTTCAAGAGGTGGCGGAAACCATTGCTCACCGCCGCTGTTGCTGAACATCGGGCACGAGAGCGCTCCGAACCAGCAGCACGGTCCCGGGCGTCGGCGTTCGAGAGAGGACGACCCGATGGTTTTAACCACGTGACTCCCGGATGTGCGGGTAATGGCTTTTGAGGAACTCTTGGAGGACCCCGTCATACAGAAGTACCTCCACGAGCTGGTCGGACCGAAAGGGATGCCGGTCGCCGCCGCGCCGCCGGACGGCGAAGTGACCGACGAGGAACTGGCCGAAGAGCTCGGGCTCGAACTGAACGACGTGCGCAGAGCGCTGTTTATTCTCTACGAGAACGACCTCGCGACCTATCGTCGACTCCGGGACGAGGATTCCGGATGGCTCACGTACCTCTGGACGTTCCAGTACGAGAAGATCCCCGAACAACTGCAAGAGGAGATGCACCGCCTGCTTGACGGCCTCGAAGAGCGCCGCGAGTACGAGCGGGAAAACGAGTTTTACCTCTGTGAGCACTGTGGCATCCGCTTCGAATTCGGCGAGGCGATGGAGTTCGGCTTCGAGTGCCCCGAATGTGGCAATCAGGTCGAGACGATGGAGAACACTCGTCTCGTCACCGCGATGGAGAACCGCATCGAGGAGCTCAGAGACGAACTGAACGCCGACGTGGACGTGGAAGCCTGATGGTCGTTCTCGGTACAAAAGTGTACGTCGCCGGCGACGCCCGGGACCGTACGCTCGACGGACTGCGCTCGATGGTCGGCAACGAACTCGGCGACCTCGATGTGGAGTACGACATCGGCCTCCGGGACGACGAGTTCCCGTCGGTGACCGTCGACGGCCCCGACGAGACCGTGGCACGGAACCTCCTCCGCGAGGAGTTCGGCGAGCTGGTCGCCGACCACGAAGAGGGAGAGACGTATGTTGGCACGCTCGACAGCTGGGACGAGGACGGCTTCGTTCTCGATGTCGGATTCGGCCAGACGGTCCGGATTCCGGCCGAGCAGCTCGGTCTCGGGCAGGGGACGCCGACACAGATACGTAAGCGCTTCGGGCTGGTCCAGCACCTCCCGCTCCGGTTCGTCGCCGGCGACCCGCCGCGGCTGGCCGACGAGGAGCGGGACCGGCTCTACGAGTGGACCCGCGGCAACGGCCGCATCAACGCAAACAGCGTCACCCGCTCGGAGGCGCGTGCGACTGTCAACCGCGCCGGCCACGCACAGGATATCGTCACTGTCGAACGTATCGGCCTGTTGGAACAGAGCATCATCTGCAACCCGGACACTGACCCGCCGGGACTGCTCGCCGATATCGGGCAGTACATGCCGTCGGAGCTACTGGCAATCGTGCCCTGATTTCGAGCTATGAAACGCCGCCACCTCCTGTTGGTCGCCGTGCTCGCACTGGTCGCCCTCTCGGGCTGTACCGGCTTCTTCGGCTCCGAAGAGGTCGACCCGGAGCGGCTGAACGAGAACGCGAGCTACGACTGGAACACCGCTGCTGACGGGACCATCGTCATCGAGGAGTCGAAATACACAGCCGTCTACGCCGTCGAAAACGAGACGACGTTCGACGTGTACACCGTCGACGGCCTCGGGCGCGAGCGGAGCGTCCCTATCAGCGCGCTCCGGTTCAGATATCCCAACGGGACGGTCGTTAGCGCAAACGAATCTTCGCTGAGTGCCTCGGAGACTCGCCAGCGAACCACTATCTCCTTCCCGGGGAACGTCTCCGGAAAAGTGGGGTACTCAGTTGGGCGGACCGGCAAGCGCTTCGCCTCTCCGACACTCGGCGGGGAGGGCTCGTACACGGTCGTGCTCCCGCCCAACACGGGGGCCGGGATACCGTTCCTTTCGCGGATCAGCCCCGGCGGCTACGAGTCCGAGACCGTCGACGGCCAGCAGGTCATCCGCTGGGACGAGGTGAGCTCCGATCAGATTATCGTCCGGTATTACCTCGACCGTGACCTGTGGCTGTTCGGCGGCCTGTCGGCCATCGCCATCGTCATCGGCGTGGTGGGAACGCTGTACTACTACCGACAGCTACAGGCGGTGATTCGCCGACGCAAGGAGGCCGGTATCGACCTCGAAGAAGAGGACGGCGACGACGACCCGCGGGACCGCGGTCCGCCGCCAGGAATGCGCTGAGGCCGGCTCAAAGTGAGAGCGAGCGCGTTTCGCAGACGCTAACCGGGCCACTTTTTCGCATCGGGCGTGCACACACGGCTATGAGCAACGGGTGGTTCGCCGGGCTGGACCCGGACGACGACGCGGTCGCTGTCGAACAGATAGCGGCCGGGCGAGCCGACACGCCGGAAGACTGGCCACAACAGGCCGTCGCGGCGGGGTTCGCAAACGACGAAGCGGCCTACTACGACCGGCTGCACGAGGTGACGATGGCGGCCACCAGCGCGGCGGTCGCCGAACAGGAGGGCGCTGACGACCAGCAGCTGGTCCACGCGGTGCGGGCGATGGCCGACTGCGAACGCACGGCGAATGAACTCTCCGAACGGGTCGCTGAATGGGGCGGGAGCCGATACGGCGATAGCGGAAGCGGCGTCGAGTACGCCCGCTCGCTGGCCGACCGGAACGGGGAGGACGAGGGCGACCGCGCGCTCCGGTCGCTGGCCGAGCAGACGGCCGCGCTGGCCGACGAGGCGGATGCGCTCCGGGCCTACATCGAGCGGACCGCGCCCGCTGTCGCGCCCAACCTCTCGATGCTGGCCGGGCCGGTGCTGGCGTCCCGGCTCATTTCACTGGCCGGCGGCCTCGAAGCGCTGGCGAAGAAACCGAGCGGGACGGTACAGGTCCTCGGAGCCGAGGACGCGCTCTTTGCCCACCTCAAGGGGTCGGCCCCGTCGCCGAAACACGGCGTCATCTTCACCCACGAGTACGTGCGCGGGACCCGCCGCGAGGACCGCGGGTCGGCCGCGCGAGCACTCGCCGGGAAGCTCTCGATTGCCGCCCGAATCGACCACTATAGCGGCGACCGCCGGCCGGACCTGCAGGCGGAACTCGATGAACGAATCGAACGGATTCAGGCACGAGCCGAGGAGGGAGACGACGAATGACGCTCCCACGCGGCGTCGAGCGTCACGCCTTCGGCGGCGAGACGAGCCTCGCCACGCAGGGCCAGCCGGTGTACGGCGAGCGGACCGACGGCGACTGGCGGCGGTGGGACCCCCACCGCTCGAAGCTCGGCGCAATGCTCGAACAGGGAATGGACACCGGCCTCGACGGTGGTGAGACCGTGCTGTATCTCGGTGCGGCGGCCGGGACAACCGTGAGTCACGTCGCTGATTTCGGCGGGCCAACCTACGCCGTCGAGTTCGCGCCCCGGCCGGTTCGAGAACTGCTGGACGCTGCAGAGAGCCGGCAGAACCTCTTTCCGCTGCTCAAGGACGCCCGCAAGCCCGGGAGCTACGCCCACGTCGTCGAACCGGTCGATGTCGTCGTGCAGGACGTGGCGACAAGAGGGCAAGCCCGGGTGGCGGCGCTCAACAAGCGGTTCCTCGGAGACGACGGTCGGCTCCTCGCGGCGATCAAGGCCCGGAGCGAGGACGTGACCGCCGACCCCGACGCCGTGTTCGACAACGTACGCGAGGAACTCAGCGCCGAGTACGAATTGCTTGAGACGGCGCGTCTGGACCCGTATCACGAGGACCACCTCGGTATCGTTGCCCGGCCCCGCGAGGACTGATTCGGTCCGTTCTGTTCACGCGACTCACTTCAGGAGCGGACCAATTATGCGGGCTGTGCGGGCAGGGACGGAAGGCTTTACCGGGTCGATTCCGATGTGCTGAGTAATGGACGCGACGGGTTCTGCCGAGCATTTTACCCGGATGGGGACGCTCGGCATCGAGGAAGAGTTCTACGTCGTCGACGAGTTCGGTCGCCCGACGTCTGGCACAGACGAGCTCGTCTACGAGACGGAGCCGCCAGCGGTTCTCGACGGCCGGCTCGACCACGAACTGTTCAAGTGCGTTATCGAGACGCAAACGCCGCGGATCGACGACCCGGCGGACGCCGGTGACCACCTCCGGTCGGTCCGGAACGCGCTGGTCGACCACGCTGACGCGAACGGGTTCGGGATCGCCGCCGCGGGCCTGCACCCGCTGGCGAAGTGGCGCGAACTCGAACACGCCGAGAAGCCTCGGTACAAGTCACAGCTGGACCGCATTCAGTATCCACAGCACCGCAACACGACCGCTGGCCTGCACGTCCACGTCGGTGTCGACGACGCTGATAAGGCCGTCTGGGTGGCGAACGAACTCCGATGGCATCTCCCGCTGATGCTCGCGCTGTCGGCCAACTCCCCGTACTGGAACGGCTTCGACACCGGGCTGCAGTCTGCCCGCGGGAAGATATTCGAGGCGCTTCCCAATACCGGAATGCCGACGGCGTTCGACGATTACGCCGCCTTCGAGGCATACGAGCGGCGGATGCTCGAAACGGGGAGTATCGATGACCGCGGCGAACTCTGGTTCGACGTGCGGCCCCACTCCGGCCACGGCACCGTTGAAGTGCGTGCGCCGGACGGGCAAGCAGACCCGGACCGGGTGCTTGCCTTCGTCGAGTACGTCCACGAACTTGTGATCGACCTCGCTGAGCGCTACGAGGACGGAGAATCGGGCCGACGACTCCGCCGAGAGTTCCTCGACGAGAACAAGTGGCGCGCGATCCGCCACGGCCAGTCCGCGGACCTGCTGTCGCGTGATCTCTCGACCACACGCTCGGTCGAGGAGCTAGTCGAAATCGAGAGTGACCGACTGGATATCGATGGGCTGTGGGAGCTGTACGACCGCGAAAGCGGTGCAAAGCGACAGCGCCGGCTTCGCTCGGAGGAGGGCGTCATGGCGCTTGCGGACTCACTGCGACTGGCCTGACCTGGGAGCGGAACCGGCTGATTGACACGGCAGAGAGCCATAGCCAAGGTTTTTATCCAGCTGTAGCTTTTGTCCTCACAGAGACAACGTATGTCTGCAGACGACAACGACCACGACGACCTGGAGGACACAGACGATGTCCGTGACCGAATCGAGCAGGAGGCAGATCGCGCGGTCGAGCAGTTCGACGAAGGGATTGTCGACCTGCTAGCGTGGGTCCTCGACACGGAGACGCGGGCGCGGATCTACGTTCACCTGCGACAGCAGCCCGAAAGCACCAGCGAGGAGATAGCCGAGGGGACCGGCCTGTATCCGAGCACTGTCCGCGAGGCCCTGGCCGCGCTCACCGAGGAAGAGGTTGTAACGCGTCAAAAGCGTGAGAGCGACGGTGCGGGCAACAACCCCTACGAGTACAGTGCCATCTCGCCGAGCGACCTCGTCAACACCATCGTCGGTGACATCCAGTCGGAACTGAACACGGTGTTCAACCTCGACGATCACATCGGCGGCGAAACGACACTAGAACCTGACGACGAGCCGGTTACGATCTCTGTCGAGGATGCGAACGACGACGACACAAGCGAGGAGAGTGGCAGCGAAGAGGACGGGTCCGAGAACGAAAACGACGACGCCGACGTGTAGTCAACCCCGTCTCCAGCAGGCTGTTTCGCAAGTCGATATTACTAAACCTGCCCGTGCCGTTGCCCGGGATATGAATGTCGCGCTGGGGGGAACGTTCGACCCGATTCACGACGGCCACCGCGCGCTGTTCGAACGCGCATTCGAACTCGGGGACGTGACAGTTGGCCTCACCAGCGACGACCTCGCGCCGAAGACGCGCCACGACCAGCGCCACGTTCGCCCGTTCAGCGAACGGCAATCCGCACTCGCCGACGAACTCGCGACGCTCGCCGCTGAGAAAGGGCGCGAGTGGGAGGTCCGGGAACTCACCGAGCCAACCGGCATCGCCACAGAGCCGCAGTTCGACACGCTCGTTGTCTCGCCCGAGACGGAGACTGGCGGCCGCCGCATCAACGAAATCCGCGAGGAACGAGGTCACGACCCGCTCGAAATCGAAGTCGTCCCGCACGTCCGCGCCGAGGACGGCGACATCATTTCTTCGACCCGGATCGTCAAGGGCGAAATCGACGAACACGGGAACCTCACGCCGAACCGCACTGGTCGTCAAAACCTTCCGTAGCTACCAGCCCGGCGCTTCGAGTCCGGCTGTCTCCAGCAGGTCCTTCCAGCGTTGCTGAATCGTCAACCGGGAGACGCCCGTCGCCTCTGCGACGGCTGACTGGGAGCGCTCCTCACCGGCAACCAAGGCACCGACGTACACGCTGGCCGCCATCGTCGCCTGTTTCGACCGGTCCTCCTCCGGGACTGTCGAGAGAAACAGATCGACCGCGTGGGACCGCGCCGCCGTCCCGAGGTCGAGCCTGTCCGACGCCGCCTCGATATCGGAGAGCCACTCTTTGTGCTCGATTCGGTTGCTGGCGCGGTACATACGAGTTCGTTGTCCCCCATCCTACCTAAACCTTCGTCGCCCGCAAGCGAAGGGTTCTTGATGCCAACGCGGATATCGACTGGTGCGCGCGGGTTGCCGAGCCAGGCCAAAGGCGTAGCGCTTAGGACGCTATCCCGTAGGGGTCCGCCGGTTCGAATCCGGTCCCGCGCATGAGCGAACGAAGTGAGCG
The DNA here is from genome assembly GCF_001280425.1 of Haloarcula rubripromontorii. Taxonomy (NCBI): domain Archaea; kingdom Methanobacteriati; phylum Methanobacteriota; class Halobacteria; order Halobacteriales; family Haloarculaceae; genus Haloarcula; species Haloarcula rubripromontorii. Next base: position 328,159 of record NZ_LIUF01000003.1, read on the forward strand.
AAGAGCAGGACCGGAACGAACCCTGCAAGGAACGCGCAGCGAACTGCTGTGAGCGAGCATTTCTTGCTCCGGTTCGAATCCGGTCCCGCGCATTTTGCGGCGAACAACTCGTGAGCCGCAAATGGGTGCTGAGGATTCTAAGCACGGAACGAGCGAACGGAGTGAGCGACGTTCAGGCGGTTCGAATCCGGTCCCGCACACTATGTGTCTCTACCTCGTCCCGTGGTTTTCTGACTCATCCGACGATATTTGATTGCGGAGTACGGTGCCAGAAGTTTCAAAATCTCTATTCGTGTTGCGACCAGTCGCATAATATAGTCTCATTCTGAAAACGAGATGTTTCAAGTTACTTTCACGAGTGCGGGTGTGGAATTGCATTGTTAGACCGAGGTTCGCGTATCCTCTGGCCTAATTTGTCGGCTGAGAAAAAATTTAATATGCTGGCATTTGAGCGTCTCCACAATGGCAATTGTTAGCAAGGTAATCAGCTTAGACCCAAAGCGGAGCCAAGACATTAAACCAACTTCTGGAGGGATAGAAATAACATCAATTGTAACTGAAAATGATATTGGTGTGAAATTTATTAATCATCAAGGCGACGAAACGGAGGTTGGACTTAAGGGGGGGTCGGAACTTGATACTAGCATTTTAATTGATTCGGAAACTTATATTGCAGTTGAGTCAACACACAACTCTGATGAGCGGTCCGCGTTCCTCAGTATGGAGAAATAAAAATGCCTGTCACCGCAATCGACTGGATTGACTCCGTAGATGAAGTAGAGACTACTACTATAGGCGGCGAGACGGAGGTGATACTATACACTGAGGAGGAGGACCCCCTCACAATTCGCCACAGGGTATCTCTTTCCGATTTCAAGAAGATATTTAAATCCGTCTTTGATACTGCAGAATCAGTCGAAAGCATTTCAGCAGACGATTTCCGACATGCCGCTGATCAGAACCCCGATGCTGACGTGGAAATACGACGGACAGATATTGGTTACGACGATGTGATAGATTACTGGGAAGAACACGATGTTTTTGAGAACGAAAGTGGGGGGTCACTTTACTAACTGGGCACGGATTGAGACAATGCAGTCGCAAACTGATGTGCTGATGCAACTTCTGAGCGTTATCGCGCTTGCCTTACCAGCCTTGATGATTCTTTCTGACTCATTAGGCCTGACCGATTCAGATGATATCAGTAGTGACGTTGAGTTAGTGCTGAGCCGTCACTCTTTGTTCAGCTTTTTTTTATTGGTAATTGTACTTTTTGGAGTTTCCCTTTATTTACTTTTTTCAAATATCGCTTTTGATATATGCCAATCTTCCACCTGTAATAGCATAGTATATTCAATTATACTGGTATCCTTTATTGCTTCTTTTGTGCCGCTTCTCTATGGCGTGGGAAAATTTCTGTCCTCTAAGGAGTATTTTATCTGGCAGTGAGTCCGCAATACTTACTGCCACTCTGATGGTACAGTTTCAGATAGGAGATGTTGCTTAACGCTATCCCGTAGGGACCGCCGGTTCGAATCCGGTCCCGCGCAGTCTTGCTACAAACGCGGACGACAGGTTCTGGTCTGATTCTCACACCGCAGGAATTGCAACTGCCGCTTATGAGGAGTGTCCACTTCGTTCCAAATGAGGGACTGACGATGTCGGTGTATGACCCACTCCGTGACTCGTCTGTTCGCCCCGCAGAATCGACTCGCGTCGACTATGCGGTCGACGATGCGGACAATCCGACGGAGCTTACCGTCTTCAGCGATCAGGACGACGAGCTCCCGACGCACTGGATTTCGGTCGACATCGAGCACGCTGTCGCGCTCGACGAGATGCGGTGAGCGAGGCGTGAACTCGCTCAGGACGCGTCTATTGGTTTCTTGAGAACGGACTGGACAGCCAACGCTCTGGAAGCGTTGTGTCCGAAGTAAGTTTGCGTGGGTGCAGTCCCAAGGGAATGCACCTGCACTCTGAGAGTGCGTGGGACCGGATTCGAACCGGCGGACCCCTACGGGACAGCGCCCTCAACGCTGCGCCGTTGGCCTGGCTTGGCTACCCACGCGCGCTCTTGCTTAGTGCATTCAATCGTTCCCGGTGGGATAATAAAAGCGCTTTCGTTTGGACCCGCCCCGGGAGGGTGTGACACTCGGTCGAACCGGACGTTTGAAATATCACGAAACCGCTACGGGGGGCATGGCCAAATACTCGACCGGCAGTGGTGGCGACAGCGCCGGCGGGAGCTGTGAGCTCTGCGGTAGCGACGGCGGCGACCTCCAGACCGCAAACGTCGCTGGTGCGACCCTCCAGGTGTGTGACAGCTGTGCGCGTGACCACGGGGAAAACGAGCGAACGACGGGCAGTGACAGCTCGCGCGACGAGCAGAACCGGAAACGCAAAGCCGCACAGAACGCGGCGAAGCTACAGGACGCACAGCAAGCCGACACCTCTCACTGGGAGGACGGCGCTGATTACGACGACGACCAGCTTCCGTACCTAGTCAGCAAGTACGGCGAGCGCGTGACGGAGGCGCGCCAAGACGAGGGACTACAGACGAGTGAGCTGGCCGAGGAACTCGATCTGGACGAAGCGGATATCCTCGCTGTCGAACAGGGGCGCGCGACGCAGGCGAACGTCGGCGGGTCGACGATCAAGGCGCTCGAACAGTATCTCGACATCGACCTCGTCGAGTCCAGCTGACCCCCTGATATTTTGCCGGCTCCGGCGTAACGGTCGGTATGGATCTCTCCGCTGAGCAGCGAGCCATCCGCGACACCGTTCGAGAGTTCGCCGTCGAGGACATCCGGCCGAAAGCTGCTGATGCCGACCGTGAGCAGTCCTTTCCCGAAGAGTGCTGGGACGGGCTCGCAGATATCGACATCACTGGGTTGACGACACCAGCCGAATACGGCGGCTTCGACGCCGACAAGCCGACGTACGCGCTGGTCAACGAGGAACTCGCGTACGGGTCGCTCGCTGTCGCGACGGCGCTGTCGGTCCACTGCCTCGCGACCTCGTGTATCGCACAGTTCGGCTCCAAAGCAGTGCAAGACGACTGGCTCCCGGAGATGGTCGACGGCCGCCCGGTCGGCGCGTTCGCGCTCTCGGAGCCACAGGCCGGGTCGAACCCGCGGGAGATGTCGACCACCGCCCGACGGGACGGTGACGAGTACGTCATCAACGGCGAGAAGCAGTGGATCACCAACGGCAAGCGGTCGGGCGTCGTCATCGTCTTCGCGAAGACCGACCCGGACGATCCGGATTCGATAACGCAGTTTTTGGTACCGAAAGACACCGACGGGCTCACTGTCGGCGAGAAAGAGGACAAGCTCGGGCTTCGCGCGAGCGACACGACGCCGCTCCAGTTCGACAATGTCCGTGTTCCCGAGCGGTACCAGTTGACCGAGGAAGGCAAAGGGCTGGCCGCAGCGCTGTCGATTCTGACGACCGGTCGGGTCGCTATCGCCGCTCAGGCGGTCGGCCTCGCACAATCCGCGCTCGACGAGGCCCTCGACTACGCACAGGAGCGCGAGCAGTTCGACCAGCCGATCAGTGATTTCCAGGCGATTCAGCACAAACTTGCGGACATGGCGACGAATGTGCAGGCAGCGCGGTTACTGACGTGGAATGCCGCACAGCAACTGGAACGCGGCGAGCAGCCGAGAGCGGCAGCGAGCATGGCGAAGTACTTTGCGAGCGAGACGGCTGTCGACGTGGCGAACGAGGCGATCCAGATCCACGGCGGCTACGGGTACACGACTGACTATCCCGTCGAGCGCTTCTACCGCGACGCGAAGGTGACGACCATCTATGAGGGGACGAGTGAAATCCAGCAGAACATTATCGCGCAGGACTTGCTGGAGTAGGTCGGAGGGGAAGCGGTTTTGCAGGCGTCGGCCCTAGCAGTGGGTGTGACACACGACGCCGTCATCTACGACCTTGACGGGACGCTCGTCAGGCTTGCTGTCGACTGGGGGACGGTGACCAGCGACGTTGCGACGGTCCTGCGCGACCGAAACGTCGACCCTGGGAACCGCGACCTCTGGGAGCTGCTGACGCTGTCCTCGGAGACTGGCCACCGTGACGCCGTCGAGGCGACGATCACCGATCACGAGCGGACCGGTGCGCACGAGTCGGAGCGACTGACGCTCGCGGACGGCCTCCCACACAGCGTCCCAGTCGGCGTGTGCTCGCTCAACGCCGAGGAGGCGTGTCGAGCGGCGCTGGATGTGCATGACCTCGACAGTCACGTTGGCCCGGTCGTCGGCCGTGACACCGTCGCGTCATCGAAACCGGACCCGGAGGGACTACTGGCGATTGCCGAAGAAATCGGGGTCGATCCCGGTGCAGCCATATTTGTCGGCGATTCAGAGAGCGACGCGACGGCCGCCCGGCGGGCCGGAATGGCCTTTGAGTGGGCGAGCGAGTTCGATCAGGCCCGGTACCGCGCGTAGAGATAGACGCAGATGGCTGTCAGGAACCAGATGAGCGCGCCGACGCGGACCGCGAACAGCGCCCGCGCGGTCCATGTCTGAAGCGTGACCGCGGTCGACGCGAGGACGACGAGCGGCGAGCCGACGAGAATCGTCGTCACGAACGTGACCTGCATTACCCACCCGAAATCTACGCCGTCCGGGTCCGTCTGCTCGACTGTTGGCACGTCCGATGGTACAGCTAGGTGCGGCAAGCGCCTTGCGATTTCCTGACCGAGTCGCGCAACCCGAACAGGTAAGGCGCAGGCGCGCCCCCGCTCGGATATGCCAACTGTCCGGGATCTGCAGGCGATGGCTGGTGAGGAGCCGATCACGATGCTGACAGCGTACGACGCCGTGACCGCGAGCATCGTAGATGACACCGGTGTGGACATCATTCTCGTCGGCGACAGTATGGGGAACGCCGTTCTCGGCCATGACGACACACTCCCGGTCACGCTCGATGAGATGGCATCGCGGGTCGGCGCGGTCGCACGCGGCGCGGACGACGCGCTGGTCGTCGCCGACATGCCGTTTCTCTCCTTCGGCGCGGACGAGAGCGAGAGCATCCAGAACTGCGGACGAATGCTGAAAGAGGAGGGCGCGAACGCGGTCAAACTCGAATCCGGACCGCACACGGTCGAACTGACCGAGCGGCTGACGGAGCTGGGCATCCCGACGATGGCCCACCTCGGGCTTACGCCACAGAGCGTGAACCAGACCGGCTATACGAGACAGGCGACGGACCGCGAGGAGGCCGAAGAAATCATCGACCTCGCACGGGAACACGAGGCGGCCGGTGCGTTCGCGCTGGTGCTCGAACACATCCCGGCGAACCTCGCCGCTCAAATCACCGAGACCGTCGACATCCCGACTATCGGTATCGGAGCCGGCGGCGACTGCGACGGCCAAGTGCTCGTGTTCACCGACGTGGTCGGTCTCTCGGAGCGGAGTCCACCCTTCGCCGAGCAGTTCGGTGACGTTCGCGGTGAGGTGGCCGACGCTGTCGACGAGTATATCAACGCCGTCGAGTCCGGCGAGTTCCCGGCTGAGTCACACAGCCACACCGAAGACGAACTTGAGGACCTGTACTGAGCGGCCACACCGGTTGGCCGACCTATCCGGCCGCTGCAGTTCGATTTTCGACCCAGGCGTCGTACGCGGACTGGTTCTTGACGACGACGGTGGCGTCCATCTTACTGTGGCCGGCCCCGCACATCTCGGCGCAGTACAGCCGGTACTCGCCGGGTTCGGTCGCGCGGGTTCGGGCTGTCATCGTCCGGCCGGGGAAGATGTCCTGTTTGACGCCCAGTTGCGGGATGTAGATCGCGTGAATCACGTCCGTCGTTTGCAGCCTGAACGTGACGTTCTCGTCGGCCGGGATGACGAGCCGTTCCTCAGTCGTGACGTTCGTATCGGCATATGAGAACTCCCACCCCCACTGGTAGGCAAGGACATCTATCTCCGTATCGTCCGCGAAGGCGTCGCCGTCGGTGGATGCCTCGGCTGCTGCGGGCGTGATGTAGGGATTGGCCATCACCACAAACGCCGAGACGCCGACGAAGACGAGTATTGCCCCTGTCGCGGCCGTCCAGGTCACCTCTAGCGCCGGGTCGTCGACCGTCGGCTTCGGGTCGTCGTTGTTCCGGAACCGGTAGATCACGTACACGAGTGTGAGTTCCACGAACAACGTCAGCGGCAGGGCGACGTACAGGAGCTGTTCGTTGAGGTCGTCGATAGCTGCCCTGTTGACCGACTGCGCTGCGGCCGGAGCAGCAAATAGCGAGAGCCCGACCACGACAAGGCTCGCCTGAATCACGCGTCGTCGAAGACGCATTGTCACACCGTACCAACCCCCATGTCAAATAACTTGCCCAAGACCGGAACATCGAAGCGGTGACCGCCACCGGACCCGAGCCTCCTGCGTAGTTTTATGAGCGTGGCCGTGTCAGAAATTGGTAACGTATAGCATGGCGACACGAGCAATCGTTCTGGGACGGCACGTTACACACAGATGCTAAACAGGGCCATCGTCGAAGGGACCGCGCTGACTGTGCTGGCGCTGTCAGTGCTTTGTCTGTGGCTCCGGGAGCGGCAGAAAGCACGACCGGAGAGCGACGGCGGCTACACGACCCGAGAGGAGATCGGATTCGAAATCGGTCGACTCCAGTCTGAACTGTCCCGCTGGCTGACGACGACGGACCACCGGGACATCGGTCTGCTCTACATCGCTTTCGGCACTGCCGCCGGTCTGTGGGGCGGTGTCGACGCGATGATGCTCCGGACGGAACTGCTGACGCCGCCGGCGGACATCTGGACGCCGGAAACGTACAACGCGCTGTTTACAACGCACGGGCTGACGATGCTGATATTCTTCGTCCTGCCCGTGTTCTTCGGCATCGGGAACTACGTCCTGCCGCTGCTCATCGGGGCCGACGATATGGCGTTCCCGCGAGTCAACGCCATTGGGTTCTGGCTCCTGCCGCCGGCGCTGATTCTGGTCCGGATGGGACTCATGCTACAGGTGCTCGGTCAGGTACTGAATCTGGTCCTCCCGGCCGACGCCATCCGGTTTTTCCTCACGATGCGAGAGGTGAGCGTCGGCTGGACGCTGTACGCCCCGCTGTCGGTCCAGCAACCGAACCCACAGATTGACCTGCTACTGCTCGGGTTGCACCTGAGCGGCATCGCCACCACAGTCGGGGCCATCAATTTCATCACCACAATCGCCTACGAGCGCGGCGAGGGTGTCAGCTGGGCGAACCTCGACATCTTCTCGTGGAATATGCTCGTCACGAGCGGGATTGCGCTGTTCGCCTTCCCGCTGCTCGGGAGCGCGCTCGTGATGCTCCTGCTCGACCGGAACCTCGGAACGGCCTTCTTCGCCACGGAGGGCGGCGGTGCCATCCTCTGGCAACACCTGTTCTGGTTCTGGGGCCATCCGGAAGTGTACATCCTCTTCCTTCCGGCAACGGGGCTGATGAGCCTCATTCTGCCGAAGTTCGTCGGCCGCAAACTGTTCGGCTACCAGTACATCGTCTACTCGACACTGGGACTGGGCGTCCTCTCCTTTGGGGTCTGGGCACACCACATGTTCACGACGAGCGCAGACCCGCGGGTCAAACTCTCCTTCATGGCTGTCTCCATCGCCATCGCCGTCCCGAGCGCGATCAAGGTGTTCAACTGGATCACGACGATGTGGGAGGGAGACATCCGGCTGACTGCGCCGTTCATCCTCTGTGCCGGCGGCATCGGGACGTTCATCATCGGCGGCGTCACCGGCGTGTTCCTCGCCGTCATCCCAGTTGACATCCTCTATCACGGGACGTACTACGTCGTCGGGCACTTCCATCTCATCGTCGTCGGCATTATTCCGTTCCTGATGATCGCCGCGAGCTACTACTGGTATCCGCTTATCACTGGGCGGTGGTATGACACGCGGATGGCGAGGTTTCAGGCGCTGCTGATCGTCTTTGGCTCGTTCGTGACGTTCATGACGCTGCTGGTCATCGGCGGGCTGGGGCTCCCGCGCCGGCAGGCGATCTATCCGCCCGAGTACCAGTTCGCCCAGCAGATCGCGACCGTGGGCGGGTACGTCATCGGCCTGAGCGCCCTGCTGTGGCTGTACAACATGCTCGTCTCCTACTGGCGGGGGACGCCCGTGACGACGACGGACCCGTGGGGCCTGAAAGCGACGAACCAGTTCACCCGTGAGTGGCAGTGGTTCGAACAGCGTATGATGGACAAATACGACATGGAGCCGACTGAGCCGGAGACGACGCGGCGCTCCTACGCCCCTGAAGCCGAACCGGCCGGGCTGGCCGGCGGCGTCGGCACGGTCGCCCAGACGGTCTCTCGGAACGCCTGGATGGCCGCAGCCGGCGGCTTCGTCGGCACGGTCCTGATGAGCGGCGGGCTCATCACGGCGATACTCATCGGCGTCCTCGACCCGGTTTCCTTCGGTGAAATCGCCGAACTGGTCGGCCTGCCCGCGAGTCCGGCCATCGGGGCTGGCCTGTTTCTCGTCGGCGGAACCGTCACATGGCCGCTCCTGTTCCTTGCCTTCTCTGACTACCTCCCCGGTCGCTTGCTGTTCGAAACCGGGCTGGTGTTCGCCACACTCATCTCCAGCGGGTTCGCAATCGCCTTCTACACCGGCCAGAGCGGGCTCGCGTTCGTCGGCTATCTCACGTTCGTGCTTGTTTCCCACTGGGCGTACGGCATCGGGCTGACCGTGACCTTCCAGTACCTCAAATCGGACGAGGTGCTACAGAGCCGGAGCGATGGGGGCGGCTGACAGATGAGCGACGGCGCTGACTCGTTCGTGTTCCAGTATCTCGCGCCCTTCGTCGGCGTCCTGCTCATCGCGGTCGGCATCGCCGGAGCGGTGCCCGGCGGGTACGCACTCATCGAGCCAGATTTGGAGAACTGCGGAAACCCGACGATCGGCGTGGAAGGGCCGGAGGAGACCGCAGAGCGGTTCGGCGAGGATGAGCCGGGACCGCGGCTCCCACAGGTAGCCTTCGAAGACCTCTCTTCGGCCGAACAGACGGCGTTTCTGACGGCTGTAGACGACCCGGTCGGTGAGGAGCAGGTCGTCGGTAGCGTACCCAACGCCGACGCCTTCCGTCGCGGAGCCATCGTTACCTACGAGGGCGAACGGTACTACGTGACTCTCGTCGCCGAGAACACCTGTTTCGCGGCCGCGCCGCTCCAGTTCCCGCTTGGCGTGTTCGCCATTGCGCTGGGGTTCCTCGGCGTTCTAGCTCCGCCGCTGTACCGGCGGCTGGTACGGCTTGAACAGCGGGCCGGCCGGTCGGAGTAGCGGCCTCCGGCTTGGGCTCAGAGCGCAGCGCCGACGTACAGCACGACGACGAGGAACACCCACACGAGGTCGACGAAGTGCCAGTAGAGCGACGTGGTCCTGATAGCCGTGTCCCGCTCGGGCGTGTAATGGCCCCGGAGCGCGCGACCGAACGCGATACCGAGCAGCAGGACGCCGAGCGCGACGTGCAGGCCGTGGAGGCCGGTCAGGCCGTAGAACGCGCTCCCGAACGCCCCCGAGCCGATGCCGAATCCCTCCACGGAAACGAACTCGTAGTACTCGTACACCTGTCCGGCGAGGAAGACGACGCCGAGCGCGAGCGTCACTCCGAGCAGGCCGAGGAACCGTTCCCGGTTTCCGTCTTCGAGCGCCTCGTGCCCGTAGTGGAGCGTCACACTGCTAGTGAGGAGGAGCGCCGTGTTGATGACCACCAGCGAGCCAAGCAGCGGCGGGAGGTGAGCCGGCGGCCACGACCCGGCCCGGATGACGGCGTAGTAGACGAAACCGGCGGCGAACGTCGCTACGTCGGAGACGAGAAACAGAATCATCGTCGTGGTGTACAGTTCTGCCGCCTTCCCCTCTCCCCGTTGCAGGTACTCCGCGATGAACGCCTCGTTGGCCCACCCGGCGAGTCCGGTCAGCAGACCAATCGCACCAGCACCGCCAAGGACAGTCGGGACCACAGACGGAACCAGATCAAGTCCGACAAACACCAATCCAACGCCCAGATACAGCGACGCGGCACCGAGTGCAGCGACGAGCGGCCACCGGCTCCGGTGTTCGTGGCCGTCCTCGGCGGGGTGTTCGGTTCCCGTCTCCGTCGAACCAGCCATGTGATCCTGTAGCACTGGGGCTGGTAAAACGGTACCCCCGCGACTGACACATCCATCGCCGGACTCACCCGAATCTTTATCAGACCGTCAACCGACACCGAGAGTGTGGTTTACGAGACGGGCAACCAAACGGTAGACGACGCCGTCGCCCGCGTGCTGGACGGCGAGCGCCTCGACCGACGGGACGGGCTGGCTCTCATCGCACAGCCGGTCGACGACCTGGCGGCCGGGGCCGACTACGTGCGCACGCAACTGGGCGACGACACGGTCGACGCGTGTTCAATCGTAAACGCCAAAGCCGGCAACTGCGCGGAGGACTGTGGCTTCTGTGCCCAGTCGGTCCACTTCGACACCGGCATCGACAACTACGGCTTTCTCGGTCCGGAGAAGATACTCGAAGCCGCAAAGCGTGCCGAGCGTGACGGCGCACAGCGGTTCGGTATCGTCGTCGCCGAGAAAGGCGTCTCGAAGGAGAACCGCCCTGAAGAGTGGGCGGAGGTCCTCGAAGCCATCCGCCTCGTCCGGGACGAGACGGACGTGGAAGTCGACGCCAGCCTCGGCATCCTCACGGAGGAGGAGGCCGCGATTCTGGCCGACGAGGGGCTGAACCACTACAATCACAACATCGAGACCTCGCCGCGGTACTTCCCGGAGGTCGTCCAGACCCACACCTTCGAGAAGCGGGTCGAGACGCTTCGAGTCGCCAAGGACGCTGGCATGGACCTCTGTGCCGGCGTGATTCTCGGTATGGGCGAGTCCCCGACGGACCGGGTCGACGCGGCGATGGCCCTGCAGGATATCGGCATCTCCTCGCTCCCGGTGAACATCCTGAACCCGGTCGCTGGGACCCCCATGGCTGAACAGGGGCTGCCCGACATCACGACCGAGGAGGTCGTCAAGACCATCGCGGTGTATCGCCTGCTCCATCCCGAGTCCCGCGTGCGCCTGACCGGCGGGCGCGAGGTCAATCTCGATACAGACGGACAGGTGGCCGCACTGGAGGCCGGCGCGGACGGCATCCTCACCGGAGATTATCTCACCACCGAGGGACAGACGGCAGCCGACGACCTCGAAATCATGGAGGAGGCGGGGCTCGAACCGAACACCGAAGCCAACGAGTTCGACCCCGAGGCGGTCAAAGAACGCGCGACCGACGAGACAGACACCGAGACGGCAGCAGGGACAGCACAGACCAAATCAGAGCTCAAATCCGACGACTGACAATGGACGACATACGCTTTGCAGTGCTTGGAACCGGTGGTATCGGACGGCGGACGCTCGAAGTCTCACAGCACAAGGACGGCCTCACCGCCGTCGCGGCCTGTGACCGCAACGGCGTGGCTATCGACCACGACGGGCTGGACGTGGACGAACTGCTGGCGGCGACGGAAGGCAACATCGCGAGCGGGCCAGAAGACGGCGTACCCGACGACGACGTTGCGACCGATGGCGGCGCGGCCGCCGCCAAAGCCGACGGCGTCAAACAGCACGGCGAGGAGGCCGGCATCATCGCAAGCGAACAGGGGAAACCAACAGAAACGCCCATCGACGACATCATCGACGAGAGCGACGCGATCGACGCCGTTCTGCTGGCGCTGCCGAACCTCGAACACGATTTCATCCCGCGCGTTGCCGAGCGCTTCGCGGAAGCCGACTACGAGGGCGTCATGATAGACGTGCTCAAACGCTCCCGCGTCATCGGCATGCTCGATGCCCGCGAGGAGACGCTGAAAGAATCCGGCATCACGTTCGTCTGCGGTGCCGGCGCGACACCGGGCTTCCTGACCGGCGCGGCCGCGCTGGCCGCTCAGTCGTTCGTCGAGGTCGAGGAAGTCGAGATCTGGTGGGGCGTCGGCCTCAAGTCCGGCTACGAGGACAACCGCGGCACCGTCCGCGAGGACATCGCCCACCTCGACGGCTACGACATCGAGACGGCCCGCGAGATGAGCGAAGCGGAAATCGAGGCACTCATCGACGAACACGACGGCGTCCTGGAGTTCCACGACATGGAGCACGCCGACGACGTGCTACTGGAGCGTGCGGGCATCTGTGACGCCGAAGACGTCCACGTCGGCGGCGTCCTCGACGTGCGCTCTGACGAGAAACCGACCACGACGACGGTCAGCGTGACGGGTACAACCTTCGACGGGGAGACGGGAACGAACACCTTCGAATTGGACGACGTGACGAGCATGGAGGCCAACGTCAACGGGCCTGCGCTGGGCTACCTGAAAGCCGGTGTCCGGAACAACCGCGCCGGCCACTACGGCGTGTTCGGCCCCGCAGACCTGATGCCCGGCTTCTGAGACCGCCTGATTCTGCTTTTCATGACTCACGGCTTCGACTTGCACGACCGACTCGAACAGCGCGACGCACAGAACCTCCGCCGGCATCTGGAAGTCGCCGAATCCGTCTCGGCACGGACCAGATTCGCCGACGACCCGAAAGGAGAACCACCGGAGTTCGGCGACGAGGAGATCGTCTTCGCCGCGAACAACTACCTCGGACTGGCTGATGACAGCCGGGTCCAGCGAGCGGCCGAACTGGGCGCGCGGACTGTCGGGACCGGCGCGGGGGCCTCGCGATTGATCACCGGCGACACGCAGGTCCACCGTGGGCTGGAGCGCGACCTCGCGGCCTCGAAAGGGACCGAGCGAGCCCTGGTGTTCTCGTCGGGCTATGCGGCCAACATCGGGACTATTGACGCGCTGGCCCCGGATGTCGTCTTTTCGGACGAACTGAACCACGCCTCGATTATCGACGGGTGTCGCGTCGGGGCCAGCGAGACAGTGGTGTACGACCACTGCGACCCGGACGACCTCCGGGCGAAGATGGCCACGCGAGCGGCCGATGTCGACGGGGACGAACAGTGGCTCGTGGTCACCGATTCTGTGTTCTCGATGGACGGAGATATCGCGCCCCTGTCGGCTATCTGTGACGCCGCCGACGAGTACGGCGCGTGGCTGATGGTCGATGAGGCACACGCGACGGGGTTGTTCGGCGACAGCGGCGGCGGCGTCGTCCAGAAGGAGGGGCTGAGTGACCGCGTCGACGTGCAACTGGGCACGCTCTCGAAGGCGCTCGCAAGCCAAGGCGGCTACATCGCCGGCGACGAGGTGCTTATCGAGTACCTGCTGAACGCCGCGCGGTCGTTCGTGTTCTCGACCGGCCTCTCCCCGCCGAACGCCGCGGCGGCCCGCGAGGCGCTACGAATCGCTCGGGAGACCGACCGCAAGACGGAACTCTGGGACACTGTGGCGACGCTCAGGGACGGTCTGGCGACCATGGGCTACGAGGTGCTTGGCGAGACGCATATTCTCCCAGTCGTCGTCGGTGACCGTAGCGATGCGCTGGAACTGGCCGACCGCCTGCGCGACCACGGTATCGTCGCCCCTGCGATTCGGCCGCCGACGGTACCAGAGGGGACCGCTCGTATCCGGGTCGCGCCGATGGCGACACACACCGCTGACGACATCGCGCAGTGTCTCGACGCGTTCCGAACTGCCGGCACAGAGGTGGGCGTGCTGTGAGCGAAACGAGCGACGATGTGAGGCCCGGAACCGGCCACATCGCTGCGGACGGTGTCTTCGTCGTCGGCACCGACACCGGCGTCGGCAAGACGGTCGTAACCGCCGGGCTGACTGGCTGGCTGCGGGATTCGGGAACCGACGCGGTCGCGGTCAAGCCCTGTCAGACCGGCTATCCGCCGGACGACGACGCGGCGTTCGTTGAGTCCGTCTGTGGGACCGCCGACGCTGCAGTCTGTCTGGAGCGGTTGTCACCACCACTGGCACCGGAAGTGGCCGCGAGAGAAGCAGCCGAGGCTGTCACGCTTTCCTACGAGTCGATTCGCGACGGGGTCGCCGATGTCGTGGCAGAAAGCGAGACAGCTGTCGTCGAAGGTATCGGCGGCCTGCGTGTCCCGCTGGCAGACGGTCGAGAGGTCATCGACCTCGTTGGAGATGTCGGGCTTCCTGCGCTGGTCGTCGCCCGTTCGGGCCTCGGCACGCTCAATCACACGGCGCTGACGGTCCGGGCGCTCCGCCGGAGAGGCGTGCCAGTCGTTGGTGTCGTTCTCAACGAGTACGAGGGCGCGACGACCGCAGAGCGCACGAACCCGGAGGTAATCGAGCAGATGACTGGATGTTCCGTCTGGTCCGTCCCGCCGCTTGACATCGAACCGGCAGGCTGCGTGATTGACGGCTTCAAAGCGCATCTCCCGCAGTCGGTGTTACAGCCGGCTCTCAAGCAGTAGCTGGTGGTGCGTTGCCCAAGGGGATAGAACGGGGGCAAACCCCCGTCGTGTGACACTACGGAGCCGGTGAGGCTCCATCTGATGCTTGACTACCGACCACTAAAATAGTAAGGCACGTTTCATCTGGAGATTTCCCCGTAGCGCGGGGCCGTGTTCCGTTAGGAACGGACTAACCCCCAGCCGAAACGACGGTCCTACAGATCGATTGACAGCAGCGTTTCGATATCGACACCGTCGTCGAGTAGCGTCCGCATACGGTCGACTGTTGCCTCATTCCGTGTCTGCCCGGTTCGGAGTACCTCCTCGACTCTGTCTATCGTCGTCCGTGTATCCGACTGGACTGACAGCACTGGGACGTTTTTCTCGGTCGCCTGTCCGATAACCGCACTGGGGGGCTGGAACCCACCTGTGAGAAGGAGTGCTTTGATACCCGACGCTTCGAGCGCTGCGGTCTGGACCTCCGAGCGGTCACCGCCGGTGACGACGACGGCGTCGCGCGTCCGGCGGAAGCGTTCGAGTGCGCTGCTCCCGCTCATTGCGCCGACACTGAACCGTTCGACGTGGATGTCCGTGTTGGCATCGCCAGTGAGGATGTCCGCGCCGAGACTGCGTGCGAGGTCGGCGACGGTGACACCGGCGAGCGCGCGGTCTCGCGGCAGAATTCCGTGGACCGGAATCCCTTCGCTCTCGAGGAATGGAACCACGTCGTCGGCGAGTTCGTCGACTGTTGCGTCGGTGACGCCGTTGAACAGGACGCCGTCGAGTCGGTCGCCGATCGCCCGGGCCGCAGACAGAATTTCGTCCGTGTCACTGGCCGTATCGTAGCCGGTGACTAACAGTACGCGGGCGTCGAGTAGCTCCGCGATATCGATGTCGGTGAGATCGACGATACTGCCGGTCGCCAGGTCGCTGCTCCCCTCGACGAGGAGCATGTCAGTTCCCTCCGAACACGTCTCGATGCTTTCCTGCAATCGCTCGCGGAGGTCGTCGGGGTCCTCACGCCCGCGGATGGCTTCTTGGATGAACGTCGGTGAGTAGACGATAGGCTCCATCTCGTGGAGGTCGGTCTCCAGATCGAGCAGTTCGCGGGCGAGCATCGGGTCCTCGTCCCGCGTCTTGCCGACCGCGCTCCGCAGGCGCGTCCCCTTGGGCTTCATGTAGCCGACGTCGTAGCCCGCGTCGTGGGCGCGCGTCGCTAGCGCGAGCGTGATAGCCGTCTTGCCGATACCTTCCTCAAGTGATGTAACGAGTAGCGTGTTCGTGTCGGTCATAGTTTCTCCTGGTCGAGGGTGAGTCGCAGGTCGACCGCCTGCACCCCGTCGGGCGTCGCGACGAGGGGGTTGATGTCCAGTTCCACAATCGCGGGGAAGTCAGTGACGAGTTGCGAGAGCCGCTGGATGGTCTCGACAAGCGTGGCTTCGTCGACGGGGTCGCGGCCCCGGGCACCGCGCAGCAGCGGCGCAGAGTCGATATCGTCGAGCATCCCCTTCGCCTCGTTCTCGCTGACGGGGGCGACACTGACAGTGTTGTCTTCGAGCACCTCGACGAAGATACCGCCGAGACCGAACAACAGCAGCGGTCCGAACTGCGGGTCGCGGTTCATTCCGAGAATCGTCTCGACGCCGTTGTCGAGGTCGACCATCTCCTGTACCTGGACGCCGAGAATCGTCGCGTCCTCCTGATAGTTCCGTGCCCTGACGACGAGGTCCTCGTAGGTGTCACGGACCTCCTCGACAGGGACGCCGACCTCGACACCGCCGATGTCGGACTTGTGCAAGATGTCCGGACTGACGATTTTCATCACCACGTCGTCGCCGATCTCCTCCGCGATAGCCTCCGCTTCGACGGGTGAGGAGACGACATCGCCCTGCGGTGTCGGAATCCCGTACGCGTCAAGCAGTTCCATCGCTTCCACGCCGAGCCGGTTCGACCCGCGCCGGGCACCGGATTCGAGTATCTCGCGGGCCCGCTCGCGGTCCACGTCGAAGGTCGTCGGCTCCTCGTACTCGGTTGCCCTGATCTCACGATAGCGTCTGAGCGCGTCGAGGCTCCCGACGGCCCGCGCCGGGTCGAAGTAGTTCGGCACGCCCGCTTCACTCAGGACGTTCGCCCCAGCGTCGACGGACTGCCCGCCCATCAGTGTCGCCGCAACGGGCTTTTCGAACCGCTCTTGCTGTTCGACGATACGCTCTGCGAGGTCTTCGAAAGAGAGGACCGCCGTCGGGCAGGCGACGACGACGGCCATCGAGACACTGTCGTCCGCCAGTACCGTTTCCAGTGCTGTCTCGAAGCGCTCCGCGGGAGCATCGCCGATGATATCGACCGGATTGTAGATGTTGGCCTCGTCTGGCATCTCCTCGCGGAGCCGGGAGAACGTCTCGTCACCGAACTGCGCGAGCTGCAGGTCCGAGTCGCCGACCGCGTCGGTCGTCATCACGCCGGGACCGCCAGCGTTTGTCACGATAGCGATTTCGTCTCCGTCCGGGAGCGGCTGGCCCGCGAGAATCTGGGCGTAGTCGAACAGTTCCTGCACGGACTCGACGCGGAGCGTCCCGGCCTTGTCGAGACCTGCCTCGTAGGCCCGCTCCGAACCGGCCATCGCACCGGTGTGAGAGGCGGCCGCGCTTGCACCCGCGTCCGTCCGGCCGGACTTGACGAGGACAATCGGCGTGTCCTGTGTCACCTCTCGGGCCGTCTGGACGAACGATGACCCGTCATTGATATCCTCAAGATAGCCCAGAATGACGTCAGTATCGGGGTCGTCGCCCCACTCGGCGACGAAGTCGCTCTCGTCGAGTACTGCCTTGTTCCCGAGCGACACGATGTCTTTGAAGCCGACATCGCGTTCGGCGGCCCAGTCTAGCACGGCGGTGATAAACGCGCCCGACTGGCTCATAAAGGAGATGTCACCGTCGCTGGCCATCACATTGCCGAAAGTGGCGTTGAGCCCGACGGGTGTCGACATCACGCCGAGGCTGTTCGGGCCGACCAGATTCAGGTCGTATTCGCGAGCCGCCTCGCGGAGCCGTCGCTCGCGTTCGGCCCCGTCACTGCCGGTCTCACCGAAGCCAGCAGTGATAACCACGACGTTTTCGATACCCGCTTCCCCGGCGTTCTCGATGACATCGACCGCCACCGTCGGCGGCACGACGACGACGGCAACATCGACCGACCCAGGGTCTTCCAGGCCGGCGAGGTTGTCGTAACACGGCAATCCATGTACTGTCTCTTTGTTCGGGTTCACGGCCACGACCTCCCCTGCAAAGGAATCAAGCAGGTTCGTGGTGACCGCGTGACCGACGGACCCCTCCGAATCGGTCGCCCCGACCACTGCGACACGTTCCGGCGCAAACAACGTCGATAATCGTCCCATGCCTCTACTCGGTGGTTACGGTGGGGACCGAATATAGATGTGGGGAACTCCCAGCGAGCGGGAATCTAGACGATTCATTACCGTGATTTCGGTGTAGCGGTGCTTTTGTTCGTCACCCCCGTAGCGGCGTTCGATGACTGACCCAGCACTCCTGGCACCGTTTGACGACAAGGTGATCCGTGGAGTTGCGGAGGCGAACAGGGTCGACGAGGAGCAGTTACGATCCGCGCTCGCCGATCACCAGCGGACGATGCGTGAGAATCCGGGCGTCGAGGACCTCGTCTACGAGTGGCGAAAGCGGTTCGACGACGCAGTGCTACACCGCACACCCGAGACGTTCTTCATGGCTGTGCGAGAGAGCGTCTGGGAAGAGTACGGTACGTATCTCGGACTTGACGACTACCTACTCGCCGCAGTCGTCGCAGTCCATCAGGAGCAGGTCCTCCGTGAAACAGCAGTCGAGAGCAGCGCTATCGGTGACAACGCCGTCGCGCTGGTTGTTTCCCGGCCGTCGGCGCAGTAGGCGTCTTCCCTCTTATATCAGGTGCCGAGTCCGTGCAAAAGCGACAGTTGTGATTACTGGATAATATTTCAGTTCAAGTAACCAGCCATTCCATCTGAGAATATAATTTTTGGGTTCCCGAAAACATATTTTCACAAAACAATCTTTAAGTGGCTTCCACTTATACGATAAAATGACCATGCCAACACAAGAGCACGTCCGACGCGAGTTCGGGGAAGTCGAAGAGAACGAACTCCGCCTCGACAAGGAGAAGTCCGAGCAGGTAATCAACGCGCTGAATCAGGACCTGGCGGACACGTACACGCTGTATCATCAGGTCAAGAAGCACCACTGGAACGTCGAGGGCGCGGAGTTCCGCGACCTCCACCTGTTCCTCGGCGACGCCGCCGGACACGCCGAAGAAGCGGCCGACGAACTCGCAGAGCGAGCGCAGGCTCTCGGTGGCACCCCCATCGCTGGCGGCAAGGCACAGGAAGAGCACGCATCGGTAGAACCGGAGGGACAGGACGTCTACGACATCCGGACGTCGCTCGAAAACGACCTCGAGATGTACGGCGACGTCATCGAGTCGCTCCGTGACCACATCGACCTCGCGGAGAACCTCGGCGACCACGCCACGGCCCAGATACTCCGGGAAATCATCGTCCAGACCGAGGAAGACGCCCACCACATCGAGCACTACCTCGAAGACGACACGCTCGTCATGGACTAACTCGGCACAAGCCTTTCTCTCTCAGTTTCTTTTACTGGATAGTCCCACCACCCACGATTATCCAGCGTGAGGTGAGCCGCTCCGGCAGGAAGCAGTCCGAAACGCGAAAGAATGAGAAACGCGAGCGGGGACGAACGGACTATCGTCGAAGGTCAACGGTTACGTCGGTCGAAATCCAGCCGTCTCGGTTCCCGTCTTCGGTGAACACGGTTCTGTCAGCACCACTGTCCAGTGCTGCAACGTCCGGGCGATCCTCGGAGGTCTCGACATCGTCCGTCTGTGATGGCATTATCAGAGTTAGGCACCCCTAAAGCTAAAAGGATTTTGGTTGGCCTAATCACCTGTGGACACCAGTCGCCTGCAACGCGACGGAGGCACCCGGACGCTGGCCGCTGCCACGGCGCGGCCTTTAGTACCCGAGGCGACAAGAGAGAGATATGAGTTCGGACGACGACCTTACCGCTCTGATTACGGACCTCGTTACGACGCTACAGGAGCTTGAGACGGAGGTCGAGCCCACGACGGACAGCGGCCTGCCGCGCCCGCCGACGCCGGGTGAACTCCTGCGGTTCACCAGCGACGTGACCATCCCCGCAGTCATCCTGGTCCTGAAGACCAACATCGAGGCGCTGAAAATCCTCCGGCGCGCCCTCCGGATGGCCGAGGGACGGCCGACATCGACCGGGTCCGCCTCTGGCGAAGTACGACAGCGTGCGAGTGAGTTGAGTCGGGCAACGCTCTCCCGTCTCGACGATGCGTTGACCGACCTCCAGCGCGCTGTCGAAGGGACACCGGAAGACGAGGAGGCCCGCGAACTCGTTCACGAAGCCCAACAGTTACGCGGTCAGATACAGGAGCGACTGGCCGAGGAGACGGGGGAGAATGAAGCGACTCACTCCGAGCGGGTTACTGACGTGCCCGTGGACGTAGATGCCGAGTTACGGTCGATAAAGGACGAAATCGATGGTCCGGACAGGGACGACGACGGTACTGAAAACGGCGATGGAAGCGATGAGGAATAACAGATTCAGTGTGGTGTGAAAACCATCCCTCATCAAACATAATGATTTATTGTGGTACAAGTGTATGTGTGAATACCCATGTCCAGCTCTACCGCTCCGGGTGGTCGCCGGGCGACCCTGTTCGTCCGGTCTGACCTCCCAGCGCCGTCACAGAAACGCTGTACCGCTATCGAACGTGAGCTACAGGAGCTGGTGTGTCGTGGCGTACTCAACGAGGCCGAGACAGTCGAGTGGGCGAAACGCGTGCCGCTGCAGGGCTCCGGTGACGGACCCGAGCGGACACTCTACAACGAGTTCGCGGAGTGGGCCCGCGAGTCAGGGGTCTGTCTCGCACCGTTTTTCGACACCCGGCTCTGTTACAGTTCAACGACGGGTGAGAAACGCCGGGAACTCGTCATGCCGGCCGTCTGCCTCGCAGTCTACGAGGGCGACGAGCTGGTGCAGGTTGCCCCCTTCGCCGACGCGGGTCGAGCGGAGTCCGTCGAAGAATGTATTGCAGAACTGGCCGAGACAGGGACCCTCCCGGACACATACTCGGCAACGGTCTCGACCGTATAACGCTCTCTGACCTGTTTGCTTCTATGTTACCGTCTCCTCGAACGAGGGCGCGCTCCTCTCCGACCTCGTCATAAAGACAATCGAAGAAGCGGGAACGATTTCGCCGACGACGGAGGAACGCATTACCCGGCAGGGCGAAGGGAGCTAATCAGACGGGGTCCCAGCGGTAGCCGTCCCAGTCCTGGCTCTCGGGCACTTTGATGCCCACGTCGGGGTCGCGGAGTTCCTCGACGTAGACGGGTTCGACCGTGTCCCCGGTTTCGACCTCGTCCGTGGTCACCTGGCCGAGCGCGCGGACGAACTCGTCGCTCGCGCCGTCGATGTCCGTGATGTCGAACTCGACGATAGCGAGCGTGTTCGGCTCGCGGACGCCCGGCGGCGTCGCCGTCGAGTGGGTCCAGGTGACGACCTCGCCGGTCCGGTCCGAGAGGTCGAAGGTCTCCTCCTGCGGTTCGCCACACTCCGGACAGAGCGGATGCGTGGGGTACGAGACGTGACCGTTCGAGCACATCCCTGCTTCCAGCGTCATTCTGCGGCCTCCATGATGGTGGTGATGACACAGTTGCCGAACCCGCCGACGTTACACGCCAGCGCGGTGTCGGCCTCGACCTGCCGCGGCCCGGCCTCGCCGACGAGCTGTTCGTAGATTTCGACCCCCTGCGCGACGCCGCTTGCCCCCAGCGGGTGGCCCTTCGATTTGAGACCACCGGAGGTGTTGATCGGCAACTCTCCGTCCTTTGCGGTGGCTCCGTCCATCGCCATCTCCCAGGCCGTTCCCTGCTCGGCGACGCCGATACCCTCCAGTTGCAGGAACTCCAGAATCGTGAACATATCGTGCAGTTCGGCCACGTCGAGGTCCTCGGGACCGAGGCCGGCCATCTCGTAGGCCTGCTCGCTCGACTCGACGACCCCGCCCATGACTGTCGGGTCGTCCCGCTCGTGGACGACGTGGGTATCGGTCGCCCCGCCGATGCCGGAGACGACGGCGTACTCGTCGGCTATCTCCGCGGCGCGCTCCTCCGTCGTGAACATGAGCGCGGCGCTGCCGTCCGTGATGGGACAGAAGTCGTACAGCCGCAGCGGGTCAGCGATAATCGGCGACTCAAGCGCTTTCTCCATCGTAATCTCCTTCTGGAACTGCGCGTTCGGGTTGTCCACGCCGTTCTTGTGGTTCTTGACTGCGACCCGAGCGAGCGACTCCCGCGGGGCGTCGAACCGCTCCAAGTAGTGCCGGGCGGTCATGCCGGCGAACGACGGGAGCGTCACGCCGTGTTTGTACTCGTCGGGGTGGGTAATCGAGGCGATGATGTCGGTCGCCTGACCCGTCGTCTTGTGTGTCATCTTCTCCGCGCCGACCAGCAGCGTCATCTCGCTGGCCCCGCTGGCGACTGACTGCCAGGCCTCGTAGATACCGGCCCCGCCAGAGGAAGAGGTCTGGTCGACCCGTTCGCTGTAGGCCGGAAGCACCCCCAGGTCGTGCGCCAGCAGGTTCATGATGCCCGTCTGGCCCTCGAACTCGCCGCTGGACATGTTCGAGACGTACAGGTGCTCTACATCGTCGGGTGTGACGCCGGCGTCCGTGAGACACTCCTCACCCGCCTGTGAGAGTAGCTCACGGATCCAGGCGTCGCGTTGCCCGAACTTCGTCATTGACGCGCCGATTACTGCGACTCCCATACCTGTGCCGTCACAGGGGTCTGGTGTATGTATTACGGTCTGACCTATAGAACGAGTGGAATGTTCAGGCAGTCGTCGTAACGACCGACAGTCCCTCGGCGGGTTGGTCGCCGGCCAGTGAGACGAGTAGCCGCCAGCCGTCCGCAGTTCGCTCCGCTTCGGCCATCTGTGGCGTGATGCTCGTCCGGCGCAGTAGCTCGACTGCAATCGGCAACACCGGACAGCGAAGGTCCGACAGCGTCGGGCGATAGTTCTGTAATGTGATATATCTGGCACACCGGCCGGGACCGACAGCGGCGGGTTCGATTGCTGCCTCGTCGACAAGCCCCGCTGCTTCGAGGTCGGCGATGGCGTCCCGAACCGGCTCAGGGCCACTTGGCTTTCTCGGCAGCTGTCCGGCGGCTTCGCGGAGGGTATCCGCCTGCATCTCTGGGTCAAGGTGTTCGGCCAGTGCCGTGGCCATGCTTTCGAGCATCGCCAGACAGAGTCGCTCGCGGTTCTCGGTCTCCTCAGCCGCTTCGAGATAGCTGTCGATGACTGCCTGCTCAACGGACCGATGACGGCCCGACAGCACTTCGAACAGCGACCCGGCGACCGTGTGACAGTACTCCGGGAGCGACGACGGACCAGTCCTGACGGCGTCGGTCCCCCACGGCGCTTCACAGACGATGAGGCCGTGCACGGTGACACGTGGGTCGTAGCGCCGGAGAGCGCTTCGGTAGGCAGTCGCTACGCTGGCCGCTTCGGCGGCCGTCTCACGGTCCGGAAACTGCATGCCTGACACCGGGAACGGCGGTGTGCCCGTTCGGGCGCTGACGACGCGATACGGCCCGACAGCCACACTGAGCTCCGAGAGCCTGTCACGGATGTCTGCGAGCGTTCGTCCGACCATGAGTCCTTACAGGTCTCCGGCGATGATGTCGGCGACGCGCTGGCGGTCGAATAGCTCCCGGTCCACGTCGTACACCTGCGATGCGGCCCGTTCGGTGACGACGAGATTCGTTATCGGTCCCTGGTACAGCGGCCCACCGCGGAACACGTTCCCGTTCTGTACTGCCGTGAGTTCGCTTCCGGTCTCATCCGATTCGAGGAACCCGACGACTGTGTCCTCGAACTCCGAGCGTGTCTTTGCTTCGTGTCCGCGCAGGAGCATGTACTCTGGGTCGATGTCAAGCAGCGTCTCGAAGTCGACCTTGCTCCGGTCGGCGTGGAAGTCCCTGACATCAGTTTTCGCGAACGCGTCGCGAACGCGCAGGTCCCGCCACTGTTTGAAACTGGTCCCGTCCTCGATGAGATACGGCGAGAAGCTCGTCGGCTCGTTGCCCCCGGCCCACATGATGGCCACTTCCGGTCGATCGGAGTTCGAGTCCGGAACGATGTCAGCCAGACTCGCCCGGAACTCCTCGTGGAGGGACTGGAACGCCTCGAACCGGTCGGTCCGCTGGAACGCCCGGGAGAGTTTCTCGAAGGCTTCGTACAGCGTGTAGTAGGTGTAATCGTGCCACGTGTAGCCCGTCGAAAAGATGCTGTTCCCGAAGAAGGGGGCGATCTGGGATTCGATTTCATCGATGTCCGACTGCTCCCAGGACCCGCGGCTCTGCAGGAAGTTCGGGTCCATGACGTGGATATCGGCGTCTATTTCGTAGAACTGCTCTTTGCCGACACCGCTGTCACCCCACAGCTTCCGGATCGAACTCCCATCGACGCTGACACCCGGTATCTCGTCGTAGTACTGGGTGTGGTACCGTGAGGGGAGCCAGACTCCCTCGGGTGCATCGAGGCCGAGCGCGATTCCCATATCGGCCCAGCTTCCGTTGTTTGCGACCCAGACCTCCGGCACTGACTCGAAGGAAACCTCGCCGACTGGCTCCATCGAGACGGAGTAGCCCGTATCCGTCGGTTCTGCGCCCGCAGTCGACCCTCCGCCCGACGTACCGGACTCCGTTCGATTGTCAGTCGTACCCTCACTATCGCTCCCGGCCTCCGACTGCCCTGAACACCCGGCGACGGCACCTGCCAGCCCGGCACCGGCCGCAACGATGTACTCTCGTCGGTCCATATATTTTTAGGCTTGCCTAATTGGTTTAAATCTTCCTATATTTAGGCAAGCCAAAAACGCCCTGAATCGCCAAACGGCACCACAGCCTCCGGCAGTGAGAATCCACACAAAGTATATGGGTGTGTGCTAACCACACACGAAATATGCAGGAGGCTTGGCTCCAACTACAATGTCCGGCGTGTTCGGTTGCCTGGGAAGCGCAAGTAACTGATCTCTCTGCCCCGGAGACGCAGTTCGCCTGTGACGACTGTGGCACGGAGCGGTCGCTGTCGGAGTTTATGCGGACTGCTCGCGACCTTGAAGTGCTGCAGGAGTTTACC
Source organism: Haloarcula rubripromontorii (assembly GCF_001280425.1). Lineage (NCBI taxonomy): Archaea > Methanobacteriati > Methanobacteriota > Halobacteria > Halobacteriales > Haloarculaceae > Haloarcula > Haloarcula rubripromontorii. The sequence continues at coordinate 352,791 of NZ_LIUF01000003.1, forward strand.
GAATCCTAGTATCGCGCCCGCGCCGCCGCCTTCCACTCTTCGCCGCGTTTGACCTTGCTCGGAAGGCGGCGTTTGCCCACACTCGCCAGCCGTCCGGCGAGCGTCCACTCGTCGGCGTATTCAACTGTCTGGCGCTGTGCTGTTGCCACAGCAGCCCGTTGGCGGGCAGTCACGTGGGCGCTAATCGCAGCGGCGATAGCCGTCGCCTCGGTCTCTGATGCGTCCGCCGGTATCGACAGCGACAGGTCGGCAGAGTTCGCGCTGTCAGTGAGTGGGGCCGTCTCCGTGTCCGACTGTGGTGTCTCCCGAGTTGCCATGTTACAGCGGGATGTTGCCGTGGTCTTTCGGCGGCGTATCCTCGCGCTTGCGCTGCAGGAGGTCGAGGTCCTGAATGAGGCGCTTGCGCGTCTCTTTCGGTTCGATGACGTCGTCGAGATAGCCCCGCTTCGCCGGCCCGTACGGATTGGCGAACTCGTCGCGGAACTCGTCCATCAGTTCCTGACGCCTGGCGTCCGGATCGTCGGCCTCCGCGATCTCGTTTCGGTAGAGGATATTGACGGCACCCCGCGGGCCGAGTACTGCCATCTCCGACCCGGGCCAGGCATAGTTCACGTCGCTGCCAAGGAACTTCGAAGACATGACGATGTACGCACCACCGTAGGCCTTCCGCACGACGACCGACAGCAACGGGACCGTCGCCTCGGCGTAGGCGTAGATGAGTTTCGCGCCTCGCCGGATGATACCGTTGTGCTCCTGATCTGTGCCGGGCATGAACCCGGGCACGTCGACGAGCGTGAGGATGGGGATGTTGAACGAGTCACAGAAGCGGACGAACCGGGCCGCCTTCTCCGCCGCGTCGATGTCGAGCGTCCCCGCGCTCACGCGTGGCTGGTTGGCGACGACGCCGACCGACCGGCCGTCCATCCGCGAGAATCCCACCACGACGTTACGCGCCCAGTTGCCATGGACCTCGAAGAAGGAGTCCTCGTCGACGATGCTGTCGATGACCTTCGTCATGTCGTAGGGTTTGCGCGGAGCCGACGGGACGGTATCCGTCACGCCGGGAATCTCCCTCTCGGGATCATCCCACGGCTTGACCCGCGGCGGGTCCTCCATGTTGTTCGCCGGGAGATACGACAGGAGGCGGCGGATGTTTTCGAGGGCTTCCTCCTCGGAGGGGTACGAAAAGTGGGCCACGCCGGATTTCGTCGAGTGCGAGCCCGCACCGCCGAGTTCCTCCTTGGACACCTGCTCGCCGGTTACCGTCTCGATGACGTCCGGCCCGGTGATGAACATGTGGCTGGTGTCCTGCACCATGAACGTGAAGTCGGTCAGCGCCGGGCTGTAGGTGGCCCCGCCCGCACACGGCCCCATAATCGCGGATATCTGTGGGATGAGCCCGCTCGCCTTGGTGTTGCGCTCGAAAATCTTGGCGAATCCCACCAGCGAGTCGACGCCCTCCTGGATGCGCGCGCCGCCGGAGTCGTTGAGTCCGATGACGGGCACACCGTTCTCGATGGCCCGGTCCATCACCTTACAGATTTTGTCGGCGACGACTTCGCCGACCGACCCGCCGAGTACGGTGAAGTCGTGGGCGAACAGGAACACTTTCCGACCGTCAATCTCACCGTAGCCGGTGACAACGGCGTCGCCGGCGAAACGCTTCTCTTCCATCCCGAAGTTCGTCGATCGGTGTTCCACGAACGGGTCGACCTCGTTGAACGTCCCATCGTCGACGAGAAAGTCGATGCGCTCGCGGGCGGTCATCTTGCCCTTCTCGTGTTGTGCTTCGATACGGGCCTCGCCGCCTCCGAGTTCAGCTTCGGCTCGTTTCTGTCGCAACTCTTCGACTGCGTCGTCAGGTGCCCCAGTCTCGTCTTCTGGTTCTTCCTGTTGACTCATCCTACCACTCCATCCCGCCGTTGACACCAAGTACCTGTCCTGTCATGTAGCTCGATTCCTCGCTGGCAACGAACCTCACGATGCCGGCGATGTCTTCGACGCGTGCGAACCGGTCGAGCGGAATCTCCCGCAGAATCTTCTCCTGAACGCGTTCGGGCACCTCCTCCAGCATATCGGTCTTGACGAAGCCCGGCGCGACGCAGTTCGCGGTTGACCCCGTGTGTGCTAATTCAAGTGCGAGCGTCCGTGTAAATCCGAACAACCCCGATTTCGTCGTCGCGTAGTTAGCCTGCCCGATGTTCCCCTGCTGACCGACAACGCTTGAGATATTTATCAGTCGGCCGTGTTCGGCGTCGCGGATGTCGTCGTAGAAGGCTTTCGTCCCGTTGAACACGCCGCCAAGGTTGACATCGATCACCGTCTCCCAGTCGTCGCGGCTCATGTTTTCGAACTTTTTGTCGATAGTGATCCCAGCGTTGTTGACGAGCACGTCTGCGGAACCGAACTCGTCGGCCACCTTCTCACGCATCGCCCGGACCTCATCGAGTTTCGCCACGTCGGCCTGGGCCGCGATAGCGGTGCCGCCGCTGTCGCGGATGTCCTCGACGACGGCACGGGCTTCCGCGTCCGAGGACCGGTAATTAACGACGACGTTAGCCCCGTGAGCACCGAGGTCTTTGGCGATTCCGCGGCCGATACCGCGTGAGGACCCAGTGACGACACAGGTTTGATTATCCAGGTTCATTTGTGGTTGATGGGAGCCCTGTTGCTTCGTACGCTCATCACCTAATCTGGCAAAGCACAGCCAAATAATAGTTCGCCTTATACAACATTAAACGACAGATTTAGAATTTAATGACCTCGGTGTTACACGAAAAGTGATGGGCAGAAAACAGACTCACGAAGGTAGCAAAGAAGAACGCCAAATATTTTAGGGTTGCCTAAAGAGATACGGGCAGCACATGACAGCCGACATCTGCGTAATGGTGCCGACGATTCGAAACCACGAATGCATGCGGTCGTACTTCCAGAACGCCCGGGACCATGGGTTCGATCTGGACCGACTGTTCGTCGTCCTCATCACCGAGGACTTCTGTGACACCGACGCGATGGAACAGATGCTCGACGAAGAGGGCGTCGACGGAGCCGTCTACGACGGAACCGCCCGCGAGGCGTGGTTCGAGACCCACGGCGCGGGCGAATACTCGCATCTAATCCCCGAAGCAAGCCACGCACAGACCTCGTTTGGCCTCCTGTACATGTGGGCCAACGACTACGAGTACGGCGTGTTCATCGACGACGACACGCTCCCACACGAGGACGCCGACTTCTTCGGGACGCACATGGAGAACCTCGCCTACGAAGGCGAGATCGAGACGGTCAGCTCCGACGAGCAGTGGGTCAACGTCCTCTACCAGAACGAAGACGAACACGGCCTCTACCCGCGTGGCTACCCCTACGCCGCGATGGACGAAGCGGTCGAGACCGAGACCACCGAGGTTGACGATGTGGTCGCCTCGCAGGGCCTCTGGACGAACGTGCCCGACCTCGACGCTGTTCGTATCCTGATGGACGGCGACCTGCAGGGACAGGCGCAGACCCGCACGACTGCTGCGGACTTCGGTGAGGACTTCGTCGCCGCCGAGGGGCAGTACCTCACCGTCTGCTCGATGAACCTCGCCTTCCGCCGCGAGGTCATCCCGGCGTTCTACCAGCTCCCGATGGACGACAACGAGTGGGACGTCGGCCGCTTCGACGACATCTGGTCCGGCGTCTTCCTCAAGCGCGCCTGCGACGTGCTGGGCAAGCAGATCTACAACGGCGACCCGCTGTGTGAGCACAACAAAGCGCCTCGCTCGACGTTTTCGGACCTCACAAACGAGGTCCACGGACTCGAACTCAACGAGCACGTCTGGGAAATCGTCGACGAGGCCGGTGCGGACGCAGACTCCTATGCCGAAGTGTTCGACGCGATCGGCACGGCGATGGCCGACGGCGATTTCAGCGACTGGGAAAACGGTGCCTTCCTTAACTACTGCGGCGAATTCATGCTCGACTGGCTGGAATGCCTCGACGAACTGGACGACGCCGCGACGGAACAGGTCCCCGCAACCGCCGACGACTAGAAAGGCATAAGTTGTTTAGGCAACCCTAAATCAAATAATGAGTGATTCTAACGATATGACGGGACGTAACTCGACGCAGTCACGACGACGCTTCCTCGCCCTCAGTGGCACCACCGCGACAGCAGCGATTGCCGGCTGTTCCGGTATTCTCGGTGGAGGCGACGGCGGCGATGGCGGAAGCGACGGTGGAACCGGTTCCGGGACCGGACAGCTTTCCCTCTCGGACTTCCGTGGCTCCGGCCCGCTGGTGGCACAGCGAGACGCCCCTGGCGGGACATCAATCGAGGAGCTGCCGGACCTCAGCGGCGAACTGACGCTGTACCTCGGTGGTGGCGAGGGTGGCCTCTACCTCGACCTCATCGAACTGTTCGAACAGCTGTATCCTGATTTCTCCGCGAACCACCGGCTCGAAGCATCCAGTGACCTCGCGAACACCATCATCGAGGAGAACGAGGCGGGCGCGAGCCCCGCCGACGTGTTCATGTCAATCGACGCCGGCTCACTCGGTGCCGTGGCAAACGCCGGGGCGACCGCGAGTCTCCCCGAAGAGGCGCTGTCGACGGTCCCCGACGCCTATCAGGACAGCGAGGGCCGCTGGGTGGGCATCGCCGGCCGCGCCCGAGCGATTCCGTACAACACGAACCAGATCTCCGAATCCGACATCCCGTCGACGGTTCAGGAGTTCCCCGAGGCGGCCGCCCTCGAAAACAGCATGGGCTGGGCGCCGAGCTACGGCGCGTTCCAGTCGTTCGTCACCGCGATGCGACTCATCCGCGGCGACGACGAGACGCGGGCGTGGCTCCAGGCGATGCAGGACCACGGCATCAGCACCTATGCTGACGAGTTCCGCGTCTCCAACGCCTGCGCCGACGGTGAACTGACCGCCGGCTTCGCCAACCACTACTACACGCTCCGGGTCCAGTCCGCCCGCGAGAGCGCGCCCATCGGCCTCGCGTTCACCGAGGGCGATGCCGGGGCACTCGTCAACGTCTCGGGCCTCGAAATCATCAACGGCACCGACAACGCGGACCTGGCAGCGAACTTCGTCCGGCACGTCCTCTCGGCGGAGGCACAGGAGTTCTTCGCCACCCGAACGTTCGCGTACCCGATGATTCCGGGCGTTGCACCGGTCGGCGACCTGCCGCGTATCGACGACCTGAACCCGCCGGACATCAACCTGACCGAGCTGGCTGACGTGGCCGGAACCGTTGACTTACTTCGGGACGCTGGCGTCCTCTAACATGGGCACAAAAGACCGCTACGAGCGGCTTCGGGAGCAAGCGACGACGTCGGAGAGAGACTCGTCTCCGCACACGCTGCTCGCAGTGGTCTCGCTCGCAATCTCGCTGCTGTTACTGGCACCGCTGATTTGGGTGTTTCTCCGAGCAGGTGAAATCGAGTTCGCGCGTGCGGTAGAACTACTCACGAGCGACACGACCGTCTCGGTGACGCTGAACACGCTGGCGCTGGTGACCGGAGTCACCGTCGCGTCGATTCTCATCGGCGTCCCGCTGGCGATTCTCACCGCCCAGACGGACCTGCCGTTCAAGCGGTTCTGGACGATCACGTCCGCGCTGCCGCTGGTCGTCCCGAGTTACATCGGGGCCTTCGCGTTCGTTTCAGCGTTTGGCCCTCGCGGCGTCCTCGCGGACCTGCTCTCGCCGCTCGGCATCGAGCAGATCCCGACGATATACGGCCTGCACGGCGCGATACTTGTGCTGACACTGTTTACGTACCCGTACGTGTTCCTGACCACGCGCGCGTCGCTGCTGTCGTTCGACGGGACCGTCGTCGAGGCCGCCCGGACGCTGAATCACACGCGCTGGGAGGCGTTCCGCCGCGTCACGTTGCCACAGATCGCGCCGGGCATCGCGGCCGGTGCGCTGCTGGTGGCGCTGTACACGCTTTCGGACTTCGGCACACCGGCGATTATGCAGTACGACGTGTTCACGCGGATGATCTACAACGAGTTCGGTGCCCGCCGGCTCGACTACGCCTCCGTCCTCTCGATGCTGTTGCTCGTGATGGCGCTTGGTATCCTCGCCGTCGAGTCCCGCCTCAACGCCGGGCGAGACGGGGCCTACGTCAGCAGCGGCTCGCGCCGGCCCGGTCTCATCAGGCTCGGCTACTGGAAGGGGCCGGCGCTGCTGTTTTGCGGCGCTATCGCGTCGCTGTGTCTGGTGCTTCCGGTCGGCATCCTGCTCCAGTGGCTCCTCCGGTCAGGTACGGGCTACAGCGGCGGCGGGTTCACCTTCGATGCGGCCTACGCCTGGAACTCGGTCGGCCTCGCCGCAGCCGCGGCCGCCATCTGTGTCGTGGCAGCGCTCCCGATAGCGTATCTCTCCGCGCGCGGTAGTTCGGGCTTCTCGTCGCTCCCCGAGCGGGCCACGTACGTCGGCTACGCCGTTCCCGGTGTCGTCCTCGGTCTGGCGCTCGTGTATCTCGGGCTCCGGTACGTCCCCTTCCTGTACCAGAGCGTCATCCTGCTGGTGTTTGCCTACGTGATTCGGTTCCTCCCGCAGGCCGTCGGGACGACCGAATCCTCGATTCTGCAGGTCGATCCGAGCTATATCGAGGCGGCGCGGTCCCTGGGCTACCACCCACTCTCGGCGTTTCGGAAAGTCGTCTTACCGCTCGTTGCCCCAGGTATCGCCGCCGGGGCCGCGCTAGTGTTCCTGACGACCATGAAGGAATTGCCGGCAACGCTGATGTTACGCCCGACGGGCTTCGAAACCTTCGTCACGTACATCTGGCTCGTCCAGGGTGCCGGCTACTACGGACAGGCAGCGGTCCCGGCTCTCGTGCTCGTCGGCCTTTCCGGACTCTCGATGCTGGTCATTCTTCGACGGGAGGACACAAGCTAATGTCTCGACAAACACGCACACAGCAAACATCGGACTTCGACGACGTGGACGCAGCGGTAGCAAACCCGAACCGGACCGTCCTGGAACTGGACGATGTGTCCAAAGATTACGGACACGAGGTCGCCGTCGAGAACCTCTCGCTCGATGTGAAAGACGGCGAACTGCTGACACTACTTGGGCCATCCGGTTGCGGGAAGACGACGACACTCCGGATGATCGCCGGGCTGGAACGCCCCTCTGACGGCCGGATATCGATTGCTGACGAAGTCATCGCCGATGGCTCCTCGTTCCGGAAGCCAGAGGAGCGCAACATCGGAATCGTCTTTCAGGACTACGCGCTGTTCCCGCATCTCACCGTCGCCGAGAACATCGCCTTCGGACTGACCGAGATGGACGAGCAGGCTGTCACCGAGCGGGTCGACGAACTGCTGGAACTTGTCGACCTCTCGTCCCATCACGACAAGATGCCGAGCCAGCTTTCCGGCGGCCAGCAACAGCGCGTCGCGCTCGCGCGCTCGCTGGCTCCGGAACCGGATGTTCTGCTGCTCGACGAACCGTTCTCGAACCTCGACGTGCGCCTGCGCGTCGAGATGCGCGAGGAGGTTCGCAAAATCCTGAAACGAGCCGGCGTTACCGCCATCTCAGTGACCCACGACCAGGAGGAGGCCCTCTCGATAAGCGACCGCGTCGCCATCATGAACGACGGGACCATCGCTCAGGTCGGTGACCCCGCTGAAGTGTTTGAAAACCCCGAGAGCCGCTTCGTTGCGAGCTTTCTGGGACAGGCGAGTTTCCTCTCGGCCCGGGTGACCAGCGATGTCATCGAGACCGGACTGGGCTCGTTCGACATCGAGTTGCTGAACGGGCCGGTCGAGGCCTACAACGGCGCGATGGTGGACGTGCTGGTCCGCCCCGACGACCTGCAGGCGATGCCGACAAACGAGTCCCAGGCCGACGGCTACGTCGTCCACCGCCAGTACAACGGGCCGTCGTTCGTCTACCGGGTCGAACTCCACAGTGGCGATGTCGTCCACTGTATGCACAACCACGTCGAGACCTTCGAACCGGGCCAGCCGGTCGAAGTTGATCTGGTCGCCGACCACGATCTGGCCTGGTATCCGACGGAATGACGCGACTGCGCCGGCCGGGGGTACAGGCGGGGCTGATAGCGTTGCTCGGCGGGCTCGCCGTCTTTACGCTCGCCCACGTCGTCTTTCCTCATCATACGACCAACCATGACGAAGGCGTCTACCTTCAGCAGGCCGCCATGCTGCTTGAGGGGCAACTGTTCATGTACCCGCCGGTCGAGGAGTCGTTCCGACCGTGGTTCTTTGTGGCCGACGGTGAGCGGTTGTATCCGAAATACGCCCCAGTCCCGGCGGCGATGTTTGCCGTCGGGAAACTGCTCGGCGGCTACCGCGTCGCACTCGGCCTGATTGGGACTGGCGTCCTAGCGCTGACCTACCACACCGTCCGCGAGGCGTTCGACGCCCGGACGGGGGTGGTTGCGACACTTCTCATGGTCGGATCGCCGCTGTTTCTCATCGAGGCCTCGGTGTTTCTCTCGTACGTGCCGGCGACGCTCTGGAATCTCGGGTTCGCCGCGGCGTATCTCCACGCCGACCGGACCGGAAGCCGAAAAACGGCGGCGGCTGCCGGGCTCTCCATCGGCGTCGGCTTCTTCGCACGGCCGTACACGGCGGTGCTGTTTGCGACGCCGTTCATCCTCCACGCGCTGTGGTCGCTCCGGACGCTCGACCCGGCGCGGTTCACGCGCCTGTCAGTGACTGCTGTCGGCGGGCTTACCGGTGTCGCTGCGACGCTTGCATACAACCACGTCGTCACCGGCTCAGCCCTACTGTTCCCGTACGAGGTGTTCGCCCCGCAGGACGGGCCGGGCTTTGGCCACCGGGAAATTCTGGGCTACTCGCGAGAGTTCACGCCGGCGATGTCACTGGACGCCAATGCCGAACTCCTCTGGAAGCTCCTCACCCAGTGGCTCGTCGCCGGGCCGCTGGGAACGGCGGCGGCAGCCGTCGGCCTCGGGGCCGTCGTGCGTCGTGGGATAGACGGCCGGCAGGCGGCGCTGGCAGGCGTCCTCCTGACGGTCCCGCTCGGCAACGGCTACTTCTGGGGCACCGTGAACATGCTCGGCGACCTCTCGGACCCGACGGACGGCCTAGTCGCTTTCCTTGGGCCGTTTTACCACGTCGATATGCTCGTCCCGCTGACGGCGTTCGGTGCCGTCGGTGTCGTTACCGTTGCCCGATGGACACGGCTGCTGGTCACCGACCGGGTCAGCGCGGATCGGGTCCGTCCAGTCCTGATCACTGTGGCGCTCTGTGGCGCAGCGCTTGGCGGCGGTGCGGCCATCACAACGGCGGCCGAGCCGGTCTCGGACAACTACGAAGTGACCCAGCAGCTAGAGCAGGCTTACACGCCCTTCGAGGAGCGAGACCTCGACAACAGTCTCGTCTTACTCCCGACACCGTACGGCGACTGGCTGAATCACCCCTTCCAGTCGGTTCGTAACGATCCCGGCTTCGATGGCGACACGGTCTACGCGATGCAACACCGCCAGTTCGAGGTCATCGACGCCTACCCCGACCGGACCTACTACCGCTACGCGTTCCGCGGCGAGTGGGTCCCGTTCCTGGGACTGCCCGTCGAGCCGCGGCTCCAGCCGGTGTCGGTCGCCGAGGGCGAGACGGTCCAGACGGACGTGTCGGCGTCGGTCCCGGAACAGGCCGCGCTGGTCTCGATTCGGCTCACCAGCGACGGTGAGAACGACTACGCGACCGTCACCGGGACCGACCGGCTGGACCTGCGGCTCTCGACGGCCCGGAACCGGACGCGGCTTACCGGCGATGGGATCGAGGATCAGGTCAGCGTGCCGACGCCGGACGACGGGACGGTGACGCTGATTATGTTCGTCGACTACGGTACTGGTGCGGGCTTCGAGTACCGGGCAGAACTCCCCGTCGACCGGACGGACGAGGGCGTGCGGACGCTGACGCCGCGGCTTGAAGTCTGTAAGGATCAGCGCCGCTGCGGCGGCGAGGCGGCGTACGTCCCGGGCACGCACCGCGACGGAATCAGCATGAACGCGACCACGACAGCGGAAACCACGTGATACGTACTGATGACTGACTACGAACTCACCAGACGCGACGCGCTGAAAGCCCTCGGTGCGGCGGGCGTCACCGTCGGCGGCGCGGCGGCGCTCACCTGGGACCGGTCCGAGGACGAACCCGCCGAGAGGAGCGAGGACGAGACCAACGACACCGAATCGGAGTTCGGCGACCACGAGCGCGAGACGTATCGTGCTGTCGCCGCTATTGTCTATCCGAGCGAGGTAGCGGGCGTCCGGGAATTCGTCGACAGCTACGTCACCGGCCGGGTCGAGGCAGACCCTGAGCGAGCGACAGAAATGACGACCGCTGTTGCGGACCTCGACGCGTACACCCGAGAATGGGAGGACACAGTCTTCACTGCGTTGGACACAGACACACAGGAAGAAACGCTGCGGGGAATGGGCGTCAAGGCTGCCGACCCGGACCCACATGGCGACCCGAGGCACCGCGTCCGCTACTACCTCGTCAACGACCTCCTGTTCGCGCTGTACAGTTCGCCGACCGGCGGCGAGCTTGTCGGGATCGAGAATCCGCAGGGCTACCCCGGCGGAACGAGTAGCTACCAGCAGCCACCGAACAACCGATAGGTCGGACCCGTCCCCGATTTCGTCGTGTTATCGGAACCGTTCTTCGAGCGCGACCCGGACGATAGACTTTGCGATGGCAGCCCCGCCGGAGAACGGGTCGAGTTTCGTCTCACCTTTCCGCTCGTCGTACTCGATAGGCCGTTCACGCACGTCGTAGCCGCGCATCAGCGGCCGCATGAGCAGTTCCGCCGAAAGCCCAGTGTTCTCGGTCCAGACGACCTTCTGGAGGACCTCGCGGCGGTAGGCGCGCATTCCGGTGGTCGTGTCGTGGACGCGCTTGCCCATGAGCACACTCGCGAGTAGGGCGAACAGCTCGTTCCCGAGTTTGTTCATCGCCGGCATCTGTTCGGCCCCGTAGTACAGCCGGTCGCCGCTGACGACATCGGCCCCGTCGTTTATTTCTGCAAGGAAATCGGGGAGACGTTCCATCGGGTACGTGTCGTCACAGTCCGTCGTGACGACGACCGGCCGGTCCGGCGTCAGCACGGCTTCGCGGACCGCCACGCCGTACCCTTGCGGTTCCTGTTCGATGACTGTCGCACCGTGTTCTCGTGCGATTTCCGGCGTCCGGTCGCTGGAGCCGTCGACGCAGACGACCTCGGCACGGCCGTCGGTCACTGTCGCGATATCGTCGAGAACAGTGCCGATTGCTTCTTCCTCGTTGTACGTCCCCATGACGACCGCGAGGTCGTCAAACGTGTAGCCGGCTGAATCTTCAGCCCGCGAGCCCTGAATAGCCATTGCTCATCCGTCAGAACCCACGGTTCTTGAATGTTTAGGTTTGCCAAAATCAGTGACCGTCGAGATACATTTCTACCGGGGTTGCATCTTCCCAGAGGTGCGTAAACAGGTCCCGTGCCCACGAAATAGCGCCGTCCGTCTCGGAGATTATCTTCGCCGACGGCCAGGCACCGTCGAGTTCTGGAAGCGTGATGATCATCCAGTTGTCGGCGACGGCGAGTGCATACGGGACGGGCGTGACACGAACGGTCGTTTCCTCGAACCGATTTATATCGAGCGAGACGGACTCCGTCTCGAGCATCTCGTCGATTACAGCACAACTGACCACTAGCCGCGATTCGTCGTTGTCCGGCATCGCCGACTCGTACTCGGGGTGGTAGACGGGCGAGACGACATCGCAGTGAGGGACGCTTTCGACGCGGGACACGACTTCCCGGACCGGTCGGTTGATGTCGGTTTGCGTGCCACGGATGACCGTGTAGTCATCAACTTCAGGCAGTCGACACCGGAACGGCTGTGGTAGCACTGACGTGTCGTGAGACTCCCAGTACTGAGAGTCGACGGCGAAGAGTTCCTCAAGCCGTTGCTGGCGGTGAATCGTATCCGCGACGAGGCGGCCGGTACCGGTAAGTCGCCACCTGTCATCCATCGAGGTAACCAGGCCACGGCCTTCGAGGTTCGAGAGCGCGTCGTAAATCGCTGATTCGCTCGCAGTAACTGCTGACAGCAGTTCGTTCGTGGCTTTGGCTCCGGGACACAGCGCGCCGATGATGTCCGTCCGGACAGACGACGTTCGGACGTACTGAATTAGCGATTCTACGCCCATACTGTCCCCATATTCAGTAGGTCACAGTTTTCCCACATATCAGTTTCCATTTGTAACGGAATCCTCTTCGAATAGGCCACTATTCTCTCGAGCGTGGGATATTATTCCAGCCAATGTGTCCATCTTTTTTATCGCTCACGACGCAGAGACTGTTGCTGTCCACGTAAGACCACGTCCCCGCTGAACGCAATGGAGCACGTTGGTCTTGTGGAGTTGCCACGTTCGGGCCGGGCGATGTCGTGCCTCTGACATATGTCGCCAGCCCGAAGGGTCATGCAATCACCGTGGGTTGCCCGCCCACGGTGCTCATTGTCTCCGCTGTCGGCTCGTCCAGCCAGGTAGTTGTTACAGACTGCTGTCTCTCGGCTCCGCATCAACCGTCCGCAGTCTGGCAGTCATCGCGAGAACCAGCCTCGGCCGATAGTATTGGATCAGTTCTCGGGCGGTTCGTCTGTCCCGATTCGAATCTCGTAGGCCTCGATATCTTCGAACGCAGCGACCTGCCCACCGACCTCGACCGGCCCATCGGCCGTTTCAACGACCAGCGTCGCGACCTCGCGGTTCGAACTGAACGACGCCTGGTCGACTTTGCCTTCAACGACCCGGTGGTCGCCTGTCTCGACGTCCCGGCCCTCGATAGTCGCGTAGAACTCCCCGTCCAGCGTCACCAGATCGGAGATACAGCGCCTGATCGTCCCGTAGCGGCGCGGGAACGGCAGCCCGTCTCCATCACTGGCGATTGTTTCAGCAGTCGTCCACAGCACCGTGTTGAGGAACCCGGAGACCAGGAACCCGAGTTCCGAGCGATTGAAGATGACGCCGTATCGGTCCGTGTCACCGCGGACGCTCTCACGGGTCGCGTACATCGAGTAGTTCCCATCGGCGACGGCGACGACCGGTGTCGTGATACCGCGGCGGGCCTTCACCGTGGTCGCGATGGACTCGTAATCAAACCGCGCCGGGTCGGGAGCGTCCACACCCGGTGAAATGAGAATTTCAATAGCGATGCCGGACTGCTTCCGGGCCGCGAGTCTGTCTTCGAACCGCTCCAACAAGGCCGGGGTCAGGGACAGAGTCAGTTCGTACTCGGCCGTCTCGATGATATCTTCGAGGTATCGGAGTATCGTCGGCCGAGATTTGACGAGTGAGACAGCTTCGGGCTCCCGTGCGGGTGCCGTATAGCGCGAGGACAGGTCATCAACAAGGTCATCGAGCGAGTCCTGTATCCCCTCGAAGGCTTCCCGCGGGTCGATAGCCAGGACTTTCATCGGCCGGGACTCCTTGAGTTCGACCAGTCCGACGTCGCTGAGGCTCCGGACCGTATCGTACACCCGCGGCTGTGGAATGTCCGTGTTCTCCGATATCTCCGACGCTGTCAGCTCACCGTGTTGTAACACGGCCAGGTAGGCTGAAATCTCGTACTCGCCGAGATTGAACCGCGCAATTACCTGTTCGAGCGATGCTTCCAAGTCGTCACTAGACATAGTGGGGCGTTTGCGAGTCGAGTACTAAGAACTTCGGCACTCTCTTCAGCAGACAGTTTCAGGACCAGGCGCGTGGCTATTCGCTATTGTTCGCTATCCCATCATAGCGACCCGCTACCCTGTAGACTTCGACTGTTCGAGTCGCCGCGGCGAAAAATGTGCGCTGTCGGTGTGGTTTAGTAGGCGTTGGAGATCTGGGAGACGACGTCCGCGGGCGCAGCACCGGAGTTCAGTGATGAGATAGCGGATTCGAGCGAGGACTTGACTGCCGGCGGGGCAGCCAGGCCGTGTGCCACCGACGGCGGCTGGGCATCGCTGTCCTGGAAGTCTGCTATCTGATCTTTGGAGAAGTCGTTGAACGGGTCGGTATTCACGTCAGTTCGCGGCGGAATTGAACCCTTCTTCGGGTTGAAGATCTCCTGTGCCTCCGCCGTGCCGACGAAGCGGCACCACAGCGTGGTCGCTTCCGGCGACGGGTTGTTGACCGGATACGGGAACGAGTCCATGTTGAGCGCGTAGTAGCCGTCGGTACCCGGGAACGTCACGTGGTCCCACTCCTCGCCGTACGCGAGGTCGTTCGTGATGTACGTTCCGGCCGCCCAGTCTCCCTGGTGGAGGAACGCCGCTTCGCCGTTGATGACCTGGTTGTTGGCCTCGGTCCAGGAGATCGAACCGGCGTCGCTCGGGATGTAATCGAGATAGGACTGTGTGGTCTCGACTGCCGACTCTAGAGCGTCGCTGTTGGCGTCGATCTCACCGTCGACGAAGATAGCGCTGTAGGTCTCGGCGTCCGTTTCGCCGAGGAGAACAGTCGCAAACATCTGGAAGCTGGACCACGGCGCGCCGGTCTGGTGTGCCATTCCGGTGTAGCCAGCATCGCTGACCGTCGCCAGCGCGTCGACGAGATCAGACGGCGTTTCGAGGGCTGTCGGGTCGACCCCGGCGTCCTCGACGACCTCGACGTTGTAGAAGAGGTTGTTGATCCGGTGGATGTTGAGCGGGACCGTCACATAGTTCCCTGCAGGCTGGGCCGCGTCCTTGACACCCTGGAGGTATGCGTCCTCCATGCTGTTCTCTGACCAGACGGAGTCGCCGATGTCCTTCAGCAGGTTTGCATCGGTGAAGGGGAGTAGATTGTTCCCGGGCCAGGACTGCCACGTACTTGGATGGTTGCCGTTCTGTACCCGTGTCCGGATATTCGCCTGCAGGTTGTCACCCGCACCGCCGGCGATGAGGTTCTCGTCGAACGGAACGTCCGGGTGTTGCTCCTTGAAGGCGTCCATAACGGACTGAATCGCTTCCAGTCCGTCGCCTTCGCCCCACCAGTGGGCGACCTCGAGTGTCCCATACTGTGGCCCGCTGTCGGTGCTGTCGTCACCGCTGCTGCCGTCGCTACTGGTACTGTCACCGCCGTCACCGCTGCTGCCGTCGCCACTGCTGCCATCACCACCGTCACTCCCACCGCAGCCAGCCAGTGAGGCCGCACCTGCTGCGCCAGCAATCCGAAGAGCGTTACGCCGCGTCAACCGTTTATTTGAGTTGTCGTCAGTCATGGTTGCACCAATACCTCATAATTCCTTATTGAAGATTCGCACTTAATACTTCTGTATAGGGAAAGTCACCATTTGACATTCGTATCGATCCCGGTAAATCATCTATGTTCCACGATTTCTCGGGTTTGAGCGGGTGAACAAATTAATCGTATGTGAGTAAATACCTCACTTATTTACATCTATTATCTTATATATTCCCGAAATCACCCCTGCCAGAGGGAGTATATCAAGCTCATATTGCGAGAAAAAGCTCGGGCGCGGTTCGACTCGGGGAGCTACAGCGAATCGAACTCGACGACTGCTTTTATCTGGTCGTCCCCGTCCGTGAAGGCCGCCTCGACATGCTCTGGGTCGGTAACCGTCGTTACCAGATCGTCGAGCAGCCACTCCGGAAGGTCCTGTAAGGTCTCGACGGCGTCCTCGAAGTGCGAGATGTGTGAGTTGACAGTCCCGATGAGACACTTGTTGTGCAGGACAATCTCGTTGTGGAGCGAGCCGCCATCGACTTCAAACTCCCACGGCTCCGGGATGCCGAGCAACACGCCGACACCGTTCTGGTCGAGCGCCTTGACTGTCTGGAACGCATGCGGGGCAAACCCGGTTGCCTCGTAGATGTAATCCATCGCCTCGTAAGCCTCCGGGAGTTCATCCGCCGGCGTCTCACGGGAATCGACGTACGTGCTCCCGATCTCGTCGATGATGTCGACCGTCGGGTCGGGCCGGTCGCGCCGACCGACACAGTACGTCCGGTCGTACTCCTGTTCAAGCATCCACAGCGTCAGCAGTCCGAGCGAGCCGTTGCCCAGCACGCAGGCCGATTCCGGCCGCCAGTCGAATGGCTCCCGCGTGGCGTACGCGTGCTCGTTGGCCTTCTCGGTGATCGAGAGCGGTTCGACGAGGAAGCCGTACTCTGCAACCGACTCAGGGACGGGAACGAGGAAGTCCGCCGGCGACGTGAAGTACTCGGCCATGAAGCCGTGGTCGCCGACAATGCCGCGTTCCGTGTACTCGCCGTCTGGAGCCATGTCGGGCTCGCCCCGACGGAAATACTCGTTCGTTTCGCCGTCCGGTTTCCGCCGGACGGTCGGCGCGACGACCTGCCCCGCCTCGAGCCCCGTGCCATTGGGCTCTTCGACGACGCCGACCGCCTCGTGTCCGAGAACCATGTGGTCTGCCCCGTCGGGGAATCCACCGTGGGACCCGTTCAGGACTTCGTGGTCTGTGCCGTCAACACCAACGCGGAGTGTCCGGACGAGTGCCTCGCCCGGGTCAGGCGACGGTCGCTCCCGCTCTAGGAGCTGTGGGCCGTCGTCGTCCCGCGTAACACCAATCACTTTCATGCCAGGCAGAGAGTGAGAACACTGGGGATTAAGTCTTTCTTCAGGTCTCTGTCTCGCTGACGCTGACAGCCGTGCCAGTTTCGCTGGAGCGGTAGATTCCGTCCATCACACGCTGGACTCGCAGCGCCTGCTCGACGGTGTTTACCGACGGTGGCGTCCCGTTCCGAACCGCAGAGATGAACCGTGCCTGCTCCGTTCGCTGTGGGTCCGACCGCTGTGTCTCGACATCGGTCGTTCGATGGTGCATCCGACCGGTGTCGGCCGTCTCAAACAATGTCAGCGACTGGTCCGCGAGGTCGAGTTTCGCGCCCGCATCGGTTCCGCGGACGTAGTACGCCTGACTGTCCGGCCGGTTCGCTGCCCACGCCACCTCTAAGGATATCGTCGTGCCGTCATCACAGCGGATGAAAGCACTCGCGGAATCGTCGACGCTGAACTCGGCTGCACCGTGGTCCTCGCCCCACATCTCGACGTACGCGTACTCCTCGTCGACGCCGAACTGGGCACGGGTGTCACCTGACACCTCCACGACGGCCGGATGACCGGCAACGTGCAGCGACAGGTCGATAGCGTGAGCCCCGATATCGATGAGCGAGCCGCCGCCGGCCACGTCGTTGCGAGTGAACCATGACCCCCGTCCTGGGACGCCGCGACGCCTGATGTAGTTCGCCTCGATATGAGACACATCGCCAATATCGCCCGCGTCGCGGTAGCCCACGAGCGTCTGCACCGGGTCGGCAAACCGGTTGTGGAAGCCGACCATACAGAACCCGTCGGCCGCTTCGGCGGCCGCGGCGATCCGCTCAGCGCTTTCGAGCGTGTGTGCAAGTGGTTTCTCGACGAGCACGTCCAAGCCCGCCTCAAGCGCCGCTACGACGTACTGCTCGTGGTATCTGTTCGGTGTCGTCACCAGCGCGGCATCGACGGACCCGAACATTGCCGACGCCTCCTCGTACGCCGTCGCGTTGTACGTCTCGGCGAACCGGTGGCGCGCATCGGCATCGATGTCGACGCCCGCCGTTATCGAGACCGGTTGGTCGAGCTGACGGAGGTTCGTACAGTGGATGTCCGCGATGTTCCCCAGTCCGATGATGCCTATCCGAACGGTCTCAGTCATGATTCTCGAAGGGTGTGGCCGGGAGCGCGTTAATACAACTGCTGTTCACGCTCTTCGCGTTCTTCTTCCTGTTCTTGCTTTGCCTTCTCTCGCCGTCGACCGCGCCGATACTGGATGATGCCGGGGACGATCTTGTTCTTCAGGTCGAGGACGAACGACACGATACCGTATGCCCAGAAGAAAAACAGCACGAGCATCCCGCTCCAGTACAGCATCGCGAGGTGGCTACTCATTTCAGTCGTCTGATTCTACTTCGCTACTGGATGCAGTACCTTCGGCCTCGTACGGAATGAGGTCGTGGACAATCGCCTCGCCGGTGGCCGAGTCGAACAGGTGGACGTTCCGTCGGTCGATAACGACCCCAATCTCGTCGTCTTCTTCGAGATCAGAGTCGGGGTCGATGCTCATCAGTAACTGGTCGTTCGTCGCCAGTTCCTGCGACATCGACGTCTCGCCGTCGCCCAACAGCAGGTAGGCGAATATCTCGTCGCCCATGGGTTCGAGAATATCGGTCCTCGCGGTAATCATTCCCGATGGGTCAGGGACCTCCGCCTTGAGGTCACCCGGATAGATGTCCTCTGGACGGATGCCGAGTGTCACGTCGTCACCGACCCCAACACCTTCGATGGACGACGGATTGAACGCAAGCGAGAAGTTCGGCGTCTCCAGGGCGTTCTCGGTGACTTTCCCCTCGATGAAGTTCATCGACGGCGAGCCGATGAACCCGGCGACAAAGAGGTTGTCCGGCTCGTTGTAACAGGTCAGCGGCGGGTCGATCTGCTGGAGCTGCCCCGAATCGAGGACGGCGATGCGGTCGGACAGCGTCATCGCCTCCTCCTGGTCGTGGGTCACGTAGATGATGGTCGTGTCCAGTTCCTTGTGCAGGCGCTGGAGTTCCGTCCGCATGTGGACCTTGAGCTTCGCGTCAAGGTTCGCCAGCGGCTCGTCCATCAGGAACACGTCGGGCTCTCGCACGATAGCGCGGGCGATAGCGACGCGCTGACGCTGTCCACCGGACATCTCTTCGGGCATCCGGTTGAGCATCCCCTCTAGCTGGACGATATCCGCAGCCCGCTCGACCCGACGGTCAATCTCGTCCTGTGGGTAATCCCGTAGCCGCAGCCCGAAGGAGATGTTGTCGTACACGTCCATGTGCGGGAACAGCGCGATGTTCTGGAACACCATCGCGATGCCGCGGTCCTTCGGCGGCAGGTTCGTCACCTCGCGGTCGCCGATGTATATCTCACCCTCGGTTGGGATGGTGAGCCCGGCGATGGTCTCCATCGTCGTCGACTTCCCACAGCCGGATGGGCCGACGAAACAGATGAACTCGCCGTGGGCGATATCGAGGTTCATGTCGTCGACCGCGGTGACCACATCACCCTGGTCGTCGTAGCGTTTCGTCACGTGTTCGAGTTGTACTCGTGCCATTGTGTTACTCCTTGAGTGCGCCTGAGGTCAGTCCGCTGACGATGCGTTCCTGTGCGACGATCACGAGGATGACGACGGGGAGGACCCCGACGATGCTCGCGGCCGCCATGAGGTTGAACTGCGTCGTGTACTGGGTCTGGTAGCTGAGAATCCCGCCGACGATAGGCGACCATTTGGCCGCCTCCGGCGAGGTCGCCATGATCGAGCTGAAGAAGTACTCGTTGTAGACGGCGATGAACGTCAGCACGGCCGCAGTCGCCACGCCCGGCGCGGACAGCGGCATGATGACGCGGAACAACGCGCCCAGTCGCGTCGTTCCTTCGACCCGTGCTGCGTCCTCCAGCCCGTCCGGAATCTGGCCGTAGAACGTTGTCAGGATGAAGATTGACAGCGGCATAAACAGCGCGCTGAACGGGAGTACCATCGACCCCGGCGTGTTCAGCAGCCGGGGTGGGGTAAACAGCGGAATGGACGTGAACGGTACCGTAATCGGCGCGTTGCCGGCGAACGCCTGGAACAGCGGGATGACGAACGCGGCCGGCGGGAAGTAGCTGATCGCCAGGATACCGAGCATCAGCAGTGCGCGGCCGGGGAACCGGAGACGGCCGAACACGTAGCCGGCGAGGCTGGCGACGAACAGCACGATGACCGTCGTCGTGACCGCCAGCGCGAAGCTGTTCAGCATGTACAGGTGGAACGGCACCTGCTCGAAGACTGTGACGAACGCGCCCGGATTGAACCCCTTGGGGACCGGCAGCGGGAACGTTCCGCTGACGCCGAAGAGGTTCACCGTCGGAAGGAAGCTGCCCGAGAGCAGGTTTCCTTCGGGCGTCACCGCCAGCACGACGAGCCAGTAGAAGGGGAACAGCGTCGTCACCAGGAAAAACACCATGGCCGCGTAGAACAACGCCCGGTACACTTTGTCCGGGTTCTGGATGGCGCTCTGTGTCCAGCGCTGCAGCGGTCCGTCGCTCGACTGCTCTTGGGTGTCCGTTGGCGTAGCCATGTTAGATCGCGTCCTCCCCTTGCCAGACGATGAGTCCCATCACGACCGTCCCGATGATGGCGGCCGTCACGAACGCGATGGCCGCAGATGTCCCCTCGCGGGTGGTAAACGTCGCGACGACCATACACGATAGCGATGGCACAACGGTACAGCTCGACACCGTATCGATGATGCCGTACACCCGCATCGCCTGCACCGAGCGGAACAGGACCGCGACCCCGATAGTCGGCAGGATGAGCGGGAACGTGATGAGCTTGAACTGCTGCCACTTCGTCGCCCCGGCGACCTTCGCCACGTCGTACAGGCCCCGGTCGATGCTCTGCAGCCCAGCCAGAATGAGCAGGGCCATGAACGCCGACGTCTTCCAGATGTCGGCGACGATGATGATGAACGTCGCACTCGGCGTGTCGTTGAGCGTGTTGGTCGGCGCGAGCAGGCCGAGATCCGCAAGCGGTGGCGTCAGGAACCCGACGTTTGAGTTGAACATCAGGAAGAAGATCATCCCCTGAATGACGATTGGAACGGCCCACGGGATGATGATGGCCGCGCGAATCCACCGCCGACCGTAGAAGTCCTGGTCGAGGATGAGTGCCTGCCCGAGACCGATGAGCGTCTCGAAGAGCACGCTCACGACGGCGAATATTATCGTGACGACCAGTGCGCTGTTCAACAACGCACTCATGCCAAATCCTTCGGGAAGGAACGTCGTTCCGCCCGGCAGGAACCGGTTTTTCTCGCCGGTGAACAGCTCGATGTAGTTCCCAGCGCCGACGAAGGTAGTGCTCGAAAAGTCCGCCGAGAGCGCGAACAGCGACAGCTCGAAGGTCCGCAACAGCGGGTACAGCGCGACGATACCCAACAGCACGAACACGGGAATCAACAGCAGATACGCGTACTGCGTGTCGCTGAGGTTCTCCATCCACCGCATCACGCTGACGAGTGCCCCCGAGCGTCTGGATTCACGGCCGGTTTCTGTACTCATTTGGTTACCTCCGTCCGTCGTTTGAATGTGTCATGGTAAATAATCACAGGGATGGTTTTGTAACGCTGGCCTGTGGCTTCAGGCTTGCTCGGTCTCTTCCAGCGCGGACTCAAGCGTCGCCATCGCGTCGGCCGAGGAGGCTTCCTGACCGACTGCGCGGTTCGCTTGCTGTGCGATCTTGCTGGACTGGTCGCTCCAGACAGCCGTCACCGGGCGCGGCATCGTGTTGTTACCGGCGACCTGCAGCGTGTCCATGTACCGGCCGACGACGGGCACGTTCTGGGCCTCGCTGGAGTTGAACAGTTCGGGCCGCGGCGGCAGCCATCCCTGAACGGACAGTAGCGTGAGCTGGAAGTCCGGCTGCATTGCGGCGCGAATGACCTGCGTCACGGCGTCTGTGTTGTCGCTGTTGGGGTTGACCGTCATATGCCAGCCACCGAGCGCGGCCGTGGAGCCACCCGTGCCGGGCTGTGCCGCCTCGCTCTCGGGCACAGCGTATGGAATCGGCATCGCACCGAGGTTTTCGCCGAGTGCCGGATCGTCTGTTTCCTCCGGGTTACGGCCGCCGAGTGCCAGCGAGTAGGGCCAGTTCCGGTGGAAGACGGCATTGCCGTTGACGAACGGCGCGCGAGCGTCTTCCTCCTTCCAGCCGAGGATTTCGGTCGGGGTGAAGCCGCCGCCGTAGCCCTCAAACTGGCCGCCGAAGTCCTCGTCGTGGACGAACTTCCGCATCATGTTCAGCGAGTTGATGACCTCGTCGTTGTTGACCGTAATCGGCCGCTCGCCGATGGGGCCAAAGAGGTTGTCGCGGCCGCCGAAGTACGCGCCGCCCCACGAGGACATGACTTCGTTGAACGTACAGCAGGAGGTCCCCTCGTAGATGTCCCACTGGGTCGTGAAGCCGAAGTCGACGTCGGCGTTGTCGTAGGTGTCCGCTGCGATGTTCGACCACTCCTCCCAGGTCATCGGCTCGGTCGCCCAGTTGTTGCTCTCGGGGCTGTAGCCGGCCTCCTCAACGAGGTCCTTGCGGTACTGCATCGTCGGGAAGTCCGGGAACACCGGGACGCCGTACAGGTTCCCGTTGCTCGGGTTCCGAGCCGTATCGGTAAACGCCGAGAAGTAGTTGTCCGAGACATCCGAGAGGAGTTCCTCCGGCAGCGTTTCGGAGAGGTTCTGTAGCTGTCCCCGCTGGATGAAGATGTTCGTCCAGCCGTTGTCCATCAGGAACATGTCCGGGTTCGTCTCGCCGGCCGAGAGCAGTCGGTTGTAGTTCGCCCGAGCCGCACCGGTGTCCTGGTCACGCGGAACGAATTCGATCTCGATGGAGTCCGGCAGGCCGTTGTCGTGCAGCGCCTGCTTGATTGCGGGGCCGTTGTTCTGGACGGCCACCGGGTCGAAGCCCCACTGCACAGTCGTCGTCTCCCCGCCGCTTCCGTCACCGGTCGATCCGCCGTCGCCGCCGTCACCGCCGCCACCATCGCCACCGCCGACGAAGTCAGCACAGCCCGCTAGTCCACCGACAACACCTGCTGCTCCGGCGGCACGGACGAACCGTCGCCGGGAGACGCCTGTTGAGTTCCGCTCGCCGCTTGTGCCATTGTCCGACATATCTATTCTGAGCTATCCCGGACGCACCTTAAAGGTTGTCCATAATTAACCACAGGTGTTGTTAACTGTCGGCCGCAGCCCAGCAGACGTGATATATTATTGACCAGTAGTCAGTGTATAAATCTTTCAGTATATATACGCACGGATAAGTCAAACAGCCGTTTGCTACACGGAGAGTCTCAAACGCGCAAACTGAGGGACAGTTTACTGCTCCGGAAAACCGGCGTCTGTGTCACTCGTACGTGACGTCCGTAATCGTAATTTCGGTCGCTTCGATTTCCTCGATGACGGCCCCCCAGCCGCCGACTTCGTACGTCCCGTTATCCGTGGCCAGCGTCGCGCTGATTCGGCCGGCCATCTGGGCAAGCGGGACCGGGTCCGTCCGTCCGATGCTACTCCCGGTGTAGTCGACGGCGGTGATGCGCCCGGTCAGATCGACCGACTCCTTCGTTTCCGTGTCGTACCCCCCGACGGTAGCCTCGATAATCGCGTCCTCATTCAACAGCGGTTCGATGTCGCGGACAGCGTGGCGAAGGTCGACGTACGTTGTCGGGGTTTCCGGCGTCCGCTCGGTGTACAGTGTGTCCCAGATCTCCCACAGACAGGTCAGGAAAAACCAGTGGAAGACGTAGGTGTGGGTCCGGTCCTTGACGAGCACACCGTACTCATTGACCGAGGCGTGATGGGGCGCAAAACACGTCCAGGTCCGGTCGACAAGCACGAAAAACGGGGCCGGAATCTCGCGATTCCGGGCCTCCGTACAGGTCCCTTCGATGTCGGAAAGCGGCGGGACTTCCTCGCCAGGACTCGTGCAGATGCTGAGTTTGATGTTCACACCGCGGTCGTGGGCGGCAATGAGTTCCTCACGAAGCGCGTAGAACTGCTCCGGGCCCACACCGACCTGAATCTGGTTTTCGGCCGCTTCGATGAGTTCCCGGGCCCGGCTGACGACCGTTTCGAACCGCTTGACGATACTGACCTCGTGCTCGGATATCTCGGGCTGGTTCCAGCGTTCCTCGATGGTCTCGGCCGCGTCGAGGTACTTGCTTGACCGTGACCGCAGGTCCTCTAACACCTCGTCGGGGTTGCGCGCGCGGGCGGTCAGGCTGTCTTGCTGGAACGTCTCGATGTACCCCTTCGACTCCAGGTCCCGGAGTACGTCGTATATCCGCGGGTCCGGAACGTCACAGGAATCGGCGATGTCCGTCGCCGATGCGGTCCCCAGCCCCAGCAACGCCACGTAAGCCTCCGCCTGATACGGAGAGAGACCGGCATCTTCGAGGACATCGGTTAGTTCGCTGTCGTCCATGTGTATACAGGGAAACTGAGTACGCAGTTAACGTGCATGGTTATCCATCGAGGTCACTCGTCAGTCCTTGCCCTCGACGGGCCACTGTGGTTGTTTCGGGGCCTCGATTCGGGCACACTCCTCGTCGGTCAGGTCGACATCGAGCGCTCCGACGTTCTCCTCAAGATGGTCCATCGTCCGCGGGCCGATTATCGGCGCGTCGACGACATCCTGCTGGCAGAGCCACGCCAGACTGACCTGCGCCGGCGTCGCGTCTTTCGCGTCTGCAATCGCCTGCACCTCGTCGAGGACCGCCCAGTTTTCGTCGCTGAACCGGTTCGCCGTGTACTCGTCCGTACTCGCCCGCCCTTCGGATAGATCGTCGTCGCGGTCGTACTTCCCGGCGAGGAAGCCGCCGGCCAGCGGCGACCACGGAATGACACCGACTCCCTCCATCTCGCACACGGGCAGGAGGTTTGCCTCCTCGTGGCGGTCGACCGCGTTGTACTCCGGCTGCATCGAGACGAACCGCTCGTACCCCTCGACGTCCGCGGTGTACAGCGCCTTCTGGAACTTCCAGTTGGCCATCGTACTCGCACCGATGTACCGGACCAGCCCTTCGTCGACGAGATACGTCAGCGCGTCCAATGTCTCCTCAATGGGCGTGTCGTCGTCCCATCGATGGATCTGGTAGAGGTCGAGATAGTCGACACCGAGGCGGTCCAGCGTGGCGTGACACTGGTCGATGATGTGTTTCTTCGAAAGCCCGCTGCCGTTCGGCCCGTCGTGCATGTCGAAGTACACCTTCGAGGCTAGGACCAGTTCGTCGCGTCGGGCGGAGTCGACAGCATCGCCGAGTATCCGCTCGCTTTCGCCGTTCGAATACGCGTTGGCTGTATCGAAGAAGTTGATACCCAGATCCAGCGCCCGTTCGAGTATTCGGCGGCTCTCGTCCTCGTCATTTACCATCCAGGGCTCGGCGCTCCCGAAGTTCATCGTTCCGAGACAGAGTTCGGACACGTCGAGGCCTGTCGACCCGAGCGTGGTGTATGTCACCGTCGAATCGTTCATGGCACTTCGTACCACAGCTGTTGTTAAAGAATTTTGGGACTGCATATCGTTGTCCAAACGTGAGCCGGAAATCCCCACCGAATAGTCCTACTCCGATGGACGCACTCGAAACCCTCAGAGACGAGTCCTACACCGGAGCGAACAGGTGCTGGCCGTGTACGGTCCTGAATCTCGGCCTCGTTGGAGCGCTTGTCATGTTCCTGCGCGGCCGCCGTCCGCGGTCGAGCCTACTGGTCGCCGTTGTCGGCGTCGCGATTGTCTATCTCCGAGGGTATCTGGTCCCGTACACGCCCGAATTTGCCCCGCGGCTGGTGGCGGCGTCACCGGTACCGGACGAGTGGTTCCACGGAGAGCCAGCACACGGAGAGACATCCCAAGACGACGTGACCCGACGGGAAAACGAGTCGCTGGCCGACGACGTAGAGATAGACGGCGAAACCGTCTTCCGGGAGCTTTCGGCAGCCGGCGTCATCGAAGCCGAGGGAGAACAACTGTTTCTCACGACGACTGTAGACACGGCGTGGCACGAGCGGATGGCCGAGCTGACCGACGACTCGCTTGACGCCCTCGCCGCGGCGCTGCAGGCGTCACTTCCAGAAGTTGACGCTGCTGAACCGTACGTCGACGACGCGGAGTGGATCGCACTCGGCGCGGACCACACGCAGCTCCTCCCTCGTCCGGTGGTCGTCGCCGAGCTCGCAGCGTACGAGGTCCTCGGCGAACGTCTCGACGACGAGCGGCTCAGAGTCGCCGGCGCGGAAGCGTTCCGGATGTTCCTCGACAGATGCCCAGTATGTGACTCAGAGCTGGTCGAGTCGTCGGCGGTGTCGTGCTGTGGCGGCCATCTCGGACCGCGTCAGGACCCCGACGAGACGCTGGTCTGTCCGACCTGCGAGCAACGACTCTACACGTTTGAACTGAGCGATTCCTGAATCCAGTCACTCAAAGCTGGGGACCGGCTAGTCGGCATTCAGGACGCGCTCTGGGTTCGGAGCTAAGCCAATGGACGACGAACGGGGGGAGGCCCCGCCTGACCGCTGGTGCGTGCGGTCCCGTGGACAACCATGCTGCGTGGCAGACAGGTAACGTCGGCCGGGTTGGGGGTGGTGGGAACGATGTGATCAAACAGCGGCCTCACATAGTTCCGGACTGCAGGGGGAATGTACCCAGCCATTAGAATGCTACAACTGCTGTTGTAAATAGATTCCGGTGGCTGAAGAACACTGCCTATTAAATCCTCGCACACGGAGATGATGGTATGAAGAACATTGACGACCTCGTCGACAGCGCGTCCGACTTGGCACAGCGTGGCCTCTCTAAGGGCGAGATTGCTGACGAGCTCAACGTCTCACGGGAGACGGCAAGTTGGCTTGTCGAACGCAGCGGCACCGGCACGGAACCGGACACGAGCGACGACGGCGGTCCCCACGACATCCACGTCGACTGGTCCGCTGTCGGACGTGACAGCAACCGGCTCTATCACGCGGGCGCGGCGATGGCGGACCTGCTCTCGAAGAAAGGCGACGACGTGGACCTTACTATCGGCATCGAGAAGGCCGGCGCGCCGCTTGCGACGACCGTTGCGCGGGAACTGGAAACAGACCTCGGGACGTACGCCCCGACCAAACACCAGTGGGACGACGACGAGAGCGAGACCACCGACGGCTCCTTCTCCCGGAACTTCGCCCAGATTCGGAACCGCGACTGCTACGTCGTCGACGACACCATCACGAGCGGCAAGACGATGGGCGAGACCATCGACGCGATCCACGAACAGGGCGGCAACCCCGTGGCCTGCGTCGTGCTGGCTGACAAGCGCGGTGTCGGCGACATCCGCGGCGTCCCGGTGTACTCTCTGTTGCAGGTCATCCGAGTCGGGAGCGACGGCGACTCGTAACGGTTCTGCCCGGCTGTTTCGAGCACGTTGTTCGCTGCCCGGTCACCGAACCGACGTGGCCGCACGAGAGACTATCCTTTTATTCGTGCCGTGCGTAATTCGTGGCATGACTGTACTGTCGTTTGACGAACAGGGCGTGGATGTCGTCTACGAGGGGACGGAGTTCCGCCTCGAAAAGGCCCTCATCGAGGATGCTATCCAGAAGTCGTATCCGAACGTCACCGACCACGAGGTGTTGCAGATGGTCGAGCCGGAACCGGCGCTGTCGGGAGAGCCACAGCGTATCGCCGAAATCGTGAACTGACACGACCTAGTTCCCTTGAGGGCTACAGTTCCGTTGTGAGAAGTAATTCTGGCCGAGAACGCATATCCCGTTTGCAGGCGTTTAAGCAGGCGAATATGCGCTAATTAAGCACCCGAGCAGTAGGCATTTAAGCCGTCAGCGCGCACTGGGTGATAATGTCAGACCCACGTATTGCCGGGGCTAGCGTAACACAGTTCGGGAAACACCCCGAACGGACCGGCCGAGACCTGTTTGCCGAGGCCGGACTCGAAGCGCTCTCGCAGGCTGGAATCGACCCAGAGGACGCTGAAGCCCTCTATTACGGCAACTTCATGGGCGAACTCGCGGAACACCAGGGCCATCAGGGCCCGCTGATGGCCGAGGCTATCGGGCTGGACGTTCCGGCGACTCGTGTCGAAGCAGCCTGTGCATCCGCCGGGACAGCCGTTCGTGAAGCCGTCAAGACGATTCGGAACGGCGAGGCGGAGGTTGTCGTCGTCGGCGGCGCGGAACGGATGACCAACATCGGGACGGCAGCGGCGACAGACGCGCTCGCCATCGCCGCCGACGACCTCTACGAGGTCCGTGCCGGGATGACCTTCCCCGGGGCGTACGCGCTGATGGCCCGGTCGTACTTCGACCAGTACGGCGGTTCTCACGAGGACCTCGCTCACATCGCTGTCAAGAACCACGAACACGCGCTGGTCAATGAGCACGCCCAGATTCAACAGGAAATCACAGTCGAGGACGCAATTGAGGCCCCGACGATTGCGGACCCGCTCGGCCTGTACGACTCTTGTCCGATTACAGATGGCGCTGCGGCCGCCGTCCTGACGACGGAGGCCTACGCCGAGGAACACGACTTGGACGCCCCGGTGGCCATCACCGGGACCGGGCAGGGCGGCGACAATCTCGCGCTACAGGACCGTCCACATCTGGCACAGACGCCCGCCGCCGACAAGGCCGCGGAAGAGGCGTACGGCGACGCCGGCGTCGGTCCCGACGATGTCGATTTCGCCGAGGTTCACGACTGTTTCACCATCGCTGAAGTGTTCGCAATCGAATCGCTTGGCTTCTACGAGCGCGGCGAGGGCATCGCCGCGGCCCGTGACGGCGAGACGACCCGCGACGGTGACCGCCCGATAAATCTCTCGGGCGGGCTGAAAGCCAAAGGTCATCCGGTCGGCGCGACTGGTGTTGCCCAGCTGGCGACGGTCACCTGGCTCCTCGACGGGTCGCACCCGCGGGCCGACGCCGTGCCGGACAGCACCGTCGGTGTCGCACACAACGCGGGCGGCACGGTCGCGTCTACGACCGTCCACGTCATGGAGGTGCAAGAATGACAGAATCCGCACAGGACGGCGAGTACGACGCGTGGCTCGACAGCATCGAATCGGACGACGGCTACTACCTCGAATGTTCGAACGGCCACGGCTGGCTCCCGCCCCGGCGGGTGTGCCCGCGCTGTCACGATCAGGACCTCGCGCGTGTCGACCTGCCGGAGTCCGGCGAAATCGCGAGCTACACGACGATTACCGTCCCGACGCCGCAGTTCGAGGACGACGCGCCGTATGTCACCGCTATCGCCGACTTCGGCCCGGTTTCGGTTACAGGACTTGTCCGTGGTGTGGACCCCGACGATGTCGCTATCGGCGATGTGGTCGGCCTCGATGTCGGCGAGCGTGTGACGACCGGCGAGAGAGTCGTCGTGTTCCGGCCGCGCTAACTCAGTTCTCGACCGTTACCGACGTTACTCTATCACGGACTACGTCGACGAACTCACCGGGGTGTTCGACGTGGGGCAGGAGCAGCGAGTCACCGAACACGACGAGCATTGCATCCGCCTGTTCGGCCAGGTCACGGCCCTTCGACAGTGGCGTAATGTCGGCATCCTCGCCCCAGACCAGCGTTATGGGCACGTCGAGGCTGGCCAGTGTTTCCCCGAGGTCGTCTTCCGGGTCGAGGAAGCCGGAGACGAACGACGCCGGCGCGAACCGCGCGCCGGGCTGATGACCGCTCTGCCACTCGTAGTCGACAACGTCCTCGGTGAGGTTGTCCATGTCGTAGTAGCCGTGGTCGGCGTGGAAGTGGCGGATGGAGGGCTTCGAGACGGTGAGGTTGTAGATTGCCTCTCCGATGACAGGGGCGCGCAGCAGCGAGCGGAGCCAGACAGTACGATTACCCATCGAACTGTCCGTCGGGCAGACGAGGACGAGTTCCTTCACGTCGACCTCCTGTGCCGCGCTGGCTGCGTATGCCCCCGTCAGCGATGACGCAACGACGGTCGCGTCGGTGGAGTTATCGGCGGTAAAGTCCCGTACGAAGGCCGTATACAGCGAGGCCGAGTACAGCAGCGGCGGCCGGTCCGTGTGCCCGAATCCCGGCAGATCAGGGGCGATGACGTGGTAGTCCTCCGCCAGCGTGTCGAACACTGTGTGGAACTCGTGACTGCTGCCAGCGGCGTTGATGCCGTGAAACAGCACGAGGTCCGGGTCCGACGGGTCGCCAGCCTCGGTGTACGCAATGTTGAACCCGCGCCAGCGGTACGTCCCCTGTTCCCCGTCGAGCATCGGTTCGAACGCACCGGCCCGCGACTGCAGCACGCGGTTGGCAGCGGCTGTCGCACCGACCGCTCCGACGACCGTACCGAGCGCCTTGCGGAGTTTCATATTGGTGACTTGGAGCCCCGAGTATGTTATACATGCTGGACGAGCGTCAGATGCCTGTCGCTATCGGCGCGGATATAGCCGGGCGGGTGGCGGACCAGCACTCAGTCGCGACGCTCGTCCAGACACTCCCGGAGCGGCGCGAGAACCTCGTCAACGACGGTGTACGGGTCGGTGTGGCGCTCGATGACAGCGTCGACGTACTGTTCGATACCGCCGCGGCGGTCGAGTTCGCCGACCAGCAACTCGTTGGCGTCCTCCCGAAGCAGGGTTCGGATTTCGGCGGCGAATCGCTCCCGTGCCTGCCCCTCACGTCGGCCGGTTCGGTCCAGATACTCGCCGTGGTCGGCCAGCGCGTTCAGGAAGTCTTCGACGCCTTCGCCCCGGTTGGCAACCGTCTCCACGATAGGGGGGTCCCACGTCTCCGACTCGTCGTCCACATCATCGGCGTCGTCGGCAGGTGCGTCACCGTGGTCTGCAGCGAGTTCAGTCGCGCCGTGATGGCCGGAGTCCGGTCGTCCGCTCTGTCCCTGAAGCATCTCTCGGAGCTGCTGGACAGTCCGGTCGGCTCCGTCGAGGTCGGCCTTGTTGACGACGAACACGTCGCCGATTTCGAGGATACCGGCCTTGAGCATCTGCACGTCGTCGCCGCTCCCCGGCGGCACGAGGACGGCGACGGTGTCGGCGGTGCGGACGATGTCGACCTCGTTCTGTCCCGCGCCGACCGTCTCGACGATGATCTTGTCCTTGCCGAAGGCGTCCAGGGCGGTCACGGCGTCGGTCGTCGCCGTTGACAGGCCGCCCAGCGACCCCCGGGCCGACATCGACCGGAAGAACATGTCCATATCGCCCGCGTTCGAGGCCATGCGGATGCGGTCGCCAAGCACCGCGCCACCGGAAAACGGTGAGGACGGGTCGATGGCGATGACGCCAACGGTCTGGCCCCGCTCACGGTAGGTCGCTGCGACCTTGTCGACCAACGTGGACTTGCCCGCGCCGGGACTGCCCGTGACGCCGATAACGTCGGCTGTTCCAGTGTGCTGGTGGAGGTCGGAGATTATCTCCCGGTACCCCGTCGAGCGGTTCTCGATCTTCGTGATGACCCTGGCGAGGGCGCTGTGCTTGCCCGCGAGCAGGTCAGCGACGAGGTCGCTCATCGCTCGGGCGCGTTCTCGTGGATGTAATCGATCATCTCCTCCATCGACGCGCCCGGACCGAAGATTTCGTCGACACCCTGCCCGCGGAGTTCCTCCTGATCGTCGTCCGGGACGATGCCGCCGACGAGAATGAGACGGTCGTCGAACGCGTCGTACTCTTTCAGTCCGTCGAGAATCTTTGGAACGAGCGTGTTGTGTGCCCCCGAGAGAATAGAGATGCCGACGACATCCACGTCCTCCTGCACGGCGGCCTGCACAACTTCGTCGGGTGCTCGGTGGAGTCCCGAGTATATCACTTCGAAGCCGGCGTCTCGGAGCGCCCGCGCGATGACGTGCGCGCCCCGGTCGTGACCGTCGAGTCCGACTTTCGCCACCAGACACCTGATGGTCCGTTCCGTCTGCTCCTGCTCGACACTCATGCCAGTACGTACCGCGCGGTGTGTTTTCATTCTTGCCCTATTCATCATGACTGATGTCGAGTACGGCTCCCATCTGGGAGCGAAGATTGAGAGTGGTAACTTCACACCGCGTGTGTGAACCGAAGCCATTCCGGCCGCTCGGTCTGGAGTCGGCTGTGACCCACAGAGGCCTGTTTACCGTGCTTTGAGCGGTCAACGTCGGCCGACAGGTCAGCCTGGTACAATTCCAGAGAACGACAATTCTAAGTTCGCTGCTAGCGGCGTTTCCACCAGTGCGAACAGTCGCCGTCATCCCCGCGTACAACGAGTCGAGCACCATCGGATCGGTGATCGACGGAACGAGCCGCTACGTCGACGAGGTTGTCGTCGTCGACGACGGGTCGTCTGACGACACCGCGGCCGTCGCCCGGAAGCACGGCGCACATGTCGTCACGCACGTGTTCAACACCGGTGTCGGTGGGGCCGTCAGGACGGGCTATCAGTACGCAATTCGGCACGACTACGACTTCGTCGTGCAGGTCGACGCCGACGGGCAACACGACCCGGCGAAGATTCCGACCCTGCTGGACCACGCGGAGGACGCGGATATGGTCATCGGCAGCCGCTACCTGAACGAGAGTATCGAGGATTACCCGCTCATCAGACGGCTGGGCATCACGTTCTTCACGACTGTCGTTCGCAAACTCGGCGGTATCGACATCACCGACGTGACCAGTGGCTTCCGCGTCTACCGCGTGTCGGCGCTGCAGGACATCCTCCACCGCTCGGACAACCACTGGGCGGTCGAACAGACCCTCGATGCGGCCCAGCGCGGCCAGCGGATCGAAGAAGTATCGATTGAGATGCCGATTCGGGACGAAGGCGAGTCGCAATTCAGCCTCGACACGCTCGTACTGTACCCGCTACGCATGACTGACACGGTGTTTCGCGTCCTCCTCTTTCGCTAACCATGGTCTTTGGATTCGACTACTCACTGGTCAATCTCCTGTCGCTGGTCGTCGGCCTGGCCTTCCTCGCGAACGGGTACATCATCGTCAGAAGCGAACGCGAATCGCTGGAGTTGTTTGTGATGTCGCTGCTGCTCGGCACGGGACTCATCGTCGTCGCCGTCGTTCCCAACGTGTTCGAGGTCGTGGCGCGGCTGCTGGGGCTGGAATGGAAAGCCCGGGCTATCCTCGTCATCTCGAACCTGACGCTGTTCGTCGCGGTGACGTACCTGCTCAACCGAATCGGGCATATGTACGACCGGCTGTCGCGGCTGAACGAGGAGCTGAGCCTCCTGCGGAGCGAACTGGAGGAACACCAGCTACGGACCGAGGACGAGCAGGATGACTGACCGGGCGGTGCTGTCGATAGATTTTGAGCTGTTCACCCAGACACCGGCCTACCGGAGCGCGTCGGGGACGACCGACCGCGACGGCGTCGGCCTCGACGGCGGTCGATTTTTCAGGGACACGCTCGCAACGTACGACGCGACTTCGACCGCATTCGTGGTATCGGAAGTTGCCGAATCCTACCCCGACGCTGTACAAGCCCTGGCTGACGACGGGCTCGAAATCGCCTCCCATACGCACACGCATCAGTTGCTTTCGGACCTCGACAGCGACGGGCGGCGGGCGGAACTGACACAGTCGAAGGACGTGCTGGAGCGAGTTACAGACGAGCGGGTCTCCGGGTTCCGCGCGCCTGCCTTCGATATCACTGACGACCACTTCGACCTGCTTGCCGATACCGGATACACGTACGACTCTAGCGTCGTCTCCAGCCGGTCGATTCCGGGGTGGTACGGCGGCGAGTACGACATCCACGAGCCGGCTCCAGCGACAGCGGTGCACCCGGGCGCGCCGGACAGCATTACGGAGTTCCCGGCCAGCGTCATGCCGGGAGTCCAGCTGCCCCTGACCGGGACCTGGCTCCGGTTTTTCGGCCCGCGATACACGATTCTGGGCATGAAATTGCTAGCCCGTCGGGGCATCACGCCGATGCTGTACGTCCATCCGTGGGAACTGGTGGACCTGCCGGCCGTTGACGGCGTGCCGACGCGGGTGTACGTCAGAACTGGTGACTGGATGCGCCGGGCTATCGAACGGATTCTGCAGCAGGACTTCGAGTTCACGACCGTACGGGCCGTTTTAGCGGACGGTGAGACGGCCGCGTCACGGCTACACAGGGGCGAGACGCCGTGACGAGCCGGGCTCGTGATCTGGGCATCACGGTCGCCCAGTACGGTATCGCCGTCGTTGCGCTTTCGTGGTTGCTCACGCAGTTCGACATCACGAGCGCAATCGACCTGCTCGCCGGCGTCAAGACCGAGACAGCACTCGCGGTCATCGCCGTCAGCATTCTCGGCATCTGTGGCCGAGCCTACACATGGCACGCGGTAATCACCCCGCTGTCCACCGTCCGGTTCCGGACCGCCGCCGGGACGACGCTCATCGTGAACTTCGTCAATCAGCTGCTCCCCTCGCGACTCTCCGGACGGCTGGCCGCACCGTTCGTCCTTCGGAGCCAGACCGGAATGGACTACAGCGACGCCGCAGCTGCCTCAGCGCTTCACACCGCCGTCTTCGCGCTATATTACGGCATCGCGGCGACCGCGGGACTCGTACTAGCGATTCCACTGCTCCGCATCGAACTCCTCGTGGTGCTGGCGCTCGCGACGACCCTCTACTTCGTGGCCGGTCTCGCCATACTGTTCGGAGGCCTCAGGCTCACCTATCTGGACCGCCTTATCGGCTGGCTGTCCGGGGTCGCAGTCCGGGTTCCGCGCGTCGGCAAGGGGCTAGCAGAACGTCTCGACGGCCTGCTCGAATTCACCGATAGCTCGACCACGACGTTTCGGTCACTGGCGAGCGAGCCGGCGGTGTGGCTGCGCTACGCAATCGGCTGGGCCGTCGATCTCGTCCTCGCGCCCGGCGTCCGCGTCGGCTTGCTGCTGGGCAGTTTCGGCGTCGGGTTCGAGCCGCTGGTCGCGGTACCGCTGTACCTGCTGGTCGCATACACCGTGACACTCCTGCCGCTGACGCCCGGCGGCATCGGCATCACCGAAGCGACGGCGACTGCGGTGTTCGTCGCGCTGGGCATCCCGGCTGAGGTCATCATCCCTATCATCTTCGTCGACCGGTTCCTCAGTATCTACCTGCCGTCGCTTGCAGGCTGGTATCCCTCTGTTCGGCTCGACGTTACGTCACTGACGACAGAGTAGCCGGGAAGAGCTACGCAAAGGCGAACTCAGAACGGCGGATGCCGGCTCGTGTCGCACTCGCCGTCACGCTCCAGAATGAGCGTGTACTGGTTCGCCGCGAGTTCCTGCTCGTCGGCGAACTGGTCCGTGTGCGGGACAACGCCGAGTCGGAGCAGGTCAGTAAAGGAACCGGGCGTCGGCCGCTGGGGCACGAAGTTCGGCGGCCGCTCCCCGAACTCCGCGACGATCCGGTAGTTATACTCCTCGTTCAGGAGCTTCCGGAGGTAGACGGCCTGTGCGTCACCGTTCCGGTAGTAGGTATCTTCTTTGAGGTACAGAAGATCACGGTATCCGACCTGAATGTATCGCGGGCACGCCATCGCGTCCTCCGCGTCCGAGTCTTGGCCGGCGACGTGTCTGGCGGTCAGCGAGTGTGGGATAGCAGTGTCCTGGATGTGGACGCGATACGACTCCACCACGTCCCCCTCGTCGCTGTTGTCTTCGAGCCACGCTGTCGCCTCGTCCCGGGGCATCGACGCGAACTGGGCCGCCCCGATACCGGCGTAGACGGCCGTTGTTACCAACAGAACGGCCATCACCGGTCGCGCCAGAGACGACGAGCGCTCGCGGAGGTCCACCAGTCGTCCCCCGACAAGTAAGGCGAGCAGCGGGAACGTCGGCAAGAGGTGGTGCACCCGGAAGTCGTGCCACTGGGAGAACATGGCGACGTAGGCTACCAGTCCCGTCAGAACGAGGACAGTGCCGTGGACGGCAGAACCGCGGTCTCGCAACGTGGCGACTGTCGCCACGACGCTAGCTGCGGCCGCGGCGACCAGCGGCAGTCCAAGCGCGCTGAAATAGCCCCGCAGGAACCACCACCACATCGGGGCGTCGGGACCGGTCGGGTGACTCATCCGGGAGGTTGAGCCGCCGAACACCCGCTCGATGAACGGTTCGGGGCCCGCCACGAGCGCGGTAGGGAACCCAAGCACAATCATGACAAATCCAAACAACGCGCCGCTCAGGAGGAGTTTCGGCCGGTACAGCGTCTCCGTTAGCGGCGCGTCAGCGGCACGGGCACGCAGCAGGAAGGCGACGCCGATAAGCAGGATAACTGGCGCGGCCGTCAGTTTGAACGCGATGGCGACCCCGCCAGCGGCGCTCGCCGCCAGAAACAGCGTTCCGTCGTCGGTCTGGACGTACCTGACAAGCAGATACAGCGCGAGGAGGACAAACACCAGCGCCGGCATATCCTCGCCGGCTTCCTTCGAGATGGTGAGGAAGCCGAACGTCAGCGAGAGCACGACGGCCGACAGCCGGCCCGCGTTGCGCCCCTCGATTGCGACGCCGAGGCGGTAGGTGAGGTAGACGGCACAGATTGCAGCAACGACGTTGGTTAGCCGGATGAAGACGAGGCTCCCGGTCCATATCCACTCGGGCGTGGCGGCCCAGGCCTCGTAGTGGCCGAACTCCCAGCTTGGGAAGGCGATGGCCGTGAACGCGCCCAGGTCGCCGGTCAGTGCTGCGACAAGGACGACGGGGAGGATGGCGAGTACGTAGAGGTACAGCGTCGCGCCGAACGGGGCCCGGCCCCACTCGACGCCGGCCTTGAGGCCCTCGAAGGTCGGTTCTTCGAGGACCGACCCGTAGACGACCATCGCGTCGAGCAGGCGGCTGTACTCGTCCCGGGTTGCGAAGTTCGGGATGCGGTGCCAGAACCAGAATCCGACCAGCACAGTCGACAGGAGGAGAATGTAGCGGAGATAGGGGTCGTCCCGGAGGTCCGACCGTCCCTGTTCGACAGCACGTCGGGGCAGTGACCGCCAGCCACTCATCGTGTCAGTGCTCCGGTGTGTGCGTTGAAAAGGTTGCCCTTCTCAGAAGTAGTCGGCATCGAACTCCCGGCGGAGGATGTAGTGGTTCGCGTACCCGCGGACGTACTTCGCAAACAGCGAGAGATACCCCTCGTCGGCCTCCCTGCGGGCCGACGTGGCGACACAGGAGTCGGCGTCGTAGACGATTCGGCCGTGGTCTTTCATCCGCAGGGAGAGTTCCGTGTCCTCCATAAACGGAATGTCTTCGTCGAAGCCGCCGGCGGCCTCGAAGGCGTCGGCCCGGAAGCTACAGTTGAAGCCCGGTTGCTGGACGAAGCCAAGGGGCCACGAGACCCGATACCAGTAGTCCGACAGCAGTTTGAACAGCACGCGGTGTTTGAGACTGTCCTCCAGCGGACGCGCAGGCCCGCCGACGCCCACCACCGCGTCGTCGGCGTAGTGTCTGAGATGCAGGCGGACCCAGTCATCGGGGACGACTGTATCGGCATCGGTAAACAACAGAATCGGCGCTGTCGCGGCTTTGGCTCCGCGGTTCCTGGCAATTCCCGCCCCGCCCTCGTCACACCGGACGACGGTGTCGACGAAGGGGGTGTCGCGGGCTACCTGTTCCGTCCCGTCGTCGCCGCCGACCACGACGACCAGTTCGACGGGCTGTGACTCGAAGGGAGCCAGACAGCGGGCCAGCGACTCCGCCTCGTTGTAGGCCGGGACGATAACTGCGGCGTCCATCTGACCGTCAGGTAGATTGTACAGACAGAAATAGCAAGCGATGCGACGGCTTGCCCCTCACGCAGGTCGTCACGAGCGACGCGCGAGGGTGGTTCCCGCGAGGACAGCGACGAGTGCGATTCCGGCGAGTGTCCCGAACAGCGCCGTCACGTTCGCGAAAGCCAGAATCGACCCGGCCAGCCCACCACCGAGCGCGCCGACGCCGAACACACCCAGATACGTGTAGCCGTACGACAGTCCGCGCGTGCCAGCAGGCGTGTGCTCCGCGACGGCGGCCTGATACATCGGCTGGACGACGAACAGCGCGACGCCCAGAAGCGCACCGAGCACCGCCAGCGGCCCGAAGCCCATCGCCGACACCGGAACGAACAGCACCGCAAGGGTGGCAAGCACAAGGAACGACCCGGCGATGCCGTACTCGACGGGAATCCGGTCGCTGAGTTTGCCCCCGGCGTACTGGCCGAAAACACCGATAAGCAACAGGCCGGCGTAGAAATAGTCCTGTGGCTTGAAAGCCTGCCCCGTCCCGGTTTCGATGCCAAGCGCCGAGAGCACGGTGGGTGGCAGCAGCGTCTCCACCGGGACCGGCTCGAAGCCCGGCAAGTCTCGCAGGAGTTCCGGAAGGAACGTGAGGACACCCCGGTAGTACAGCCCCGAGCACATCACGACAACGAACACTAAGAGGAAGCTCCCGGCCAACAAGTGCTTGCTCTCCGAAAGGAACCCCTCCAGCGAGTCGATACCGCTGTTGGCCTTTGACCCGCCGTCAGTCGCTGTCGTCACCGCCGCCGTTTCGTCGAAGCTCGCCTGCGAGGCGTAGACGGCGGCGAGCAGCGCCGGAACCCCGAGAACGAGCGCGACGGTCCGCCACTCGGCGACCAACAGGAGAATTGCGGCGACGAGCGGGCCGAGGCCGATGCCGAGGTTGCCGGCGACGCCGTGATAGGCGAGCCCGGTCCCGCGCTGTTCGACGCCTTTGCTGATAAGCGAGAGCCCCGCCGGATGGTACACGCTGGCAGAGAGGCCCCAGAGGACGAGCGCGAGCGCGATCACGACCATACTCGGAGCCAGTCCCAGCAGGATGTACGACGCGCCCATGCCGAGCAGACACCCGGTGATGAGCCGGCGAGAACCGATTCTGTCGACGATGATACCGCCCGGAAGCGCGCCGGCTCCGAACAGGCCATAGCCTACCGTGACGATGATACCGACGGTCGCTGTCGTCACATCGAACTGCGCGATACCGAGGTTGATGAGGTCGAACTCGGTGAGCCAGATGACGACAAATATCGGGACCGCCATCTCGTAGGTGTGGACCAGTCCGTGTGCGAGCATGACCAGCGCGGTGATCGCTCGGTCGTTCGCGTTCACACTGTGGTTCGTGTCGGCCGCCGGCAAGTGTGTGACGGTTCCGCGCATCCAGCAGTGCGCCTATTTTACCCATCTCAAAAGCAGGGGTGGGTTTTTATGTCCGAACAGTATAGGCGGCAAGTGTGAGCAAGATCAAGGTGTCACTCCCGGACCAAGTGGACTCGGACATCCAGCGACTCGTCGAACAGGGCGAGTTCCTCAACCGCGACCAGGCAGTCGAAGACCTCCTGAAGCGAGGGATTTCGGCCTACAACACCACGACGGAGGAGACCGAGACGCTCGACGAAGAGATTTTCGACCAGACGGCCTCCGAACAGCAGGACCCCGCGATGCAGGACGACTTCCTCTAGTCGCGGTTCTGTGAGAGCCGGCCGTCGTCCTCGGCTGCCCGCTGTCCGGAGCCGTCGTTCTCCTGCCGACGTTGCTTCATCTTTGC
Source organism: Haloarcula rubripromontorii (assembly GCF_001280425.1). Lineage (NCBI taxonomy): Archaea > Methanobacteriati > Methanobacteriota > Halobacteria > Halobacteriales > Haloarculaceae > Haloarcula > Haloarcula rubripromontorii. The sequence continues at coordinate 391,828 of NZ_LIUF01000003.1, forward strand.
GCCGGGTTTCGGACCCCTGTCGACCGACTCGTACGGGGTTTCTGCGATGCTCTCTGGGATGAGATACCACGCGAGAGCGCCACCGACAGCGGTGCCACCAACAAACATGCCGACGACGATCAGCAGCTCGGCACCACCGTACATCGTCACAAGCCCCATCGACCCGCCGATGAGGAGCGCAAACCCGACTTGCGTGTATCTGAGAAAGCGTTTCCGGTCGGCGTCCGTCATCGAAGGACCGACCATCAGCGGCCCCCGTAACAGCCGGCGTCTGTCCGTTCGGCCATCAGTAGAAGCCCCGCTCTACGTCTTCCTCGATGACGTCTTCGAACTCCGCGTCGAGTAGCTCCTCCGCTTCCTCGAACGTCTCAGTGAGTTCGCTCATCTGGTCGGGTCGGTCGTGGTGATCGAACTCCATCGGGCCGTAGGCCGGGGAGTCCATCGCGTCCATCATATCTTCAAGCAGTGCCTGCGGGGATGTGGGTGCATCAGCGTGAGTTTCGAGCACCGTTTCGAGGTTCTTCGCCTTCTCCTTGGCGTCGTCCTCGTCCTCCGGTCCCTGCTGGACGCCGAAAATGCCGGACCCGTCGTTGGGAAACAGCGGGTCGATGTCGTCGTCGATACGACGGGCCACCTGCGACCCGACGCCCTGTACCTCGAAGGGGTTCTTCGCGTAGGTCTTGAGTTGGTAGACGCCAGCGTCGGGGTGCCCGAAGTAGATGTCCTCGCCGATTCCGTTCGCGCGGTCGCCCCCGACGGCACGCCAGTCCCCCGGATTGGCATTGCTCTCCATCACGTCTTCGAGAATGTCCTGCCAGTCGCGAACGCGCATTGTCAGTTTCCTGTTCGGACTGGGTCAGAATGAACCCATCGGTCCTGAATGGCACAGCGACCGGTCGTCGCTGCGCGGGATCGAAGCATCTGGCAACAGCCAGCCTGTCAGTTAGTAGCCGAACGGCTTTACTCCCCGGAACAGCCAGACGTGGTATGGAAAGCGAACGCAACGTCCTCGGCGGGGAACTGGCCCCTTGCTCGATGGATCCGAAGACGGGCTTCATGCGCGACGGATACTGCTACCCGCTCCAGCGTGACCCGGGCCGGCACGAGATCTGTGCCGTGATGACAGCGGAATTTCTGGAATACAGTAAAGCGCAGGGCAACGACCTCGTGACGCCACGGCCGGAGCTAAACTTCCCGGGACTCGACCCGGGCGACCACTGGTGCGTCTGCGTCCCGCGCTGGATAGAGGGTCACGAGGCCGGGCGCGCACCGCCGGTGAACCTCGACGCGACGAGCGAAGACGTACTCGAAGACGTGTCGCTGGAGACGCTGCAGGAGTACGCCGCCGACACGGAGTCCGAAGCCGATGCGACCAGCGAATGACCCGCACCGCGAACGACTTTTGAAGGACCGCCCCCTCGCTTGGGGCGTGCAACAGGGGAGGGCCAAAAGATGAGCGGAGACCGCGTTCGCGGCGTCGTCGTCGACATCGAGGAGGCAAAGACGGTAACCACCCAGTACGGCGAGAGCGACCTCTGTGAGGTGACGATACGCCCCGACCGCGGGGCCGGCGAGCCGACGACGGTGACGCTCTGGGGGAAGTGGACCGAGAACGCCGCCGTCATCGAGACGGGCATGGAAATCGCCGTCTACAATCCCGACGAGCGGGAGTATCAGGGCGAACAGCAGTACTCCGTCGGCGGCGACGCCACGCTCGTCGTCCAGCCGGACTTTCTCGTCGACGTGACCGACATCCGGGCATGGGTGCAGTGCCCGCGGATGTACTACCTCCGGAAACTCGACGGCGCGGAGCACGCCTATCCGCTGGTGAAGGGGACAGTCGTCCACGAGGTGTTCGGTGACCTGCTCCGCGGTCGGGACCTCGACACTGCTATCGAGGAGCAGGTGGACGCCGCCGGACTGGATATCGGATTGCTGGGCCGAGAGGCCGACGAGGTGGCCGGCGACGTTCGCGACCACGCGTCGGCTATTCAGGGGTGGCTCCAGCAGGGGACGCTAACTGAAACAGACCAGTGGCGCTCCGAGATGACCCTCATCTCCGAGCGGTTCGGCATGAAAGGGCGGGCCGACGCCGTCCGGCGGGGGATGCCGGTCGAACTCAAGACCGGCAAGAACACGAAGCGCGAGCCGCGCTTCCAGGACAAGATTCAGGCAACGGCCTACGCCCTGATGCTCGGCGAACGCGCGGCCGATGCGAGCAGCGCCGTCGAGGCGGCCCCAGACACCGGGACGCTCCTCTACACGAAAAACGCCGCCGTCGACCGCAACGAGGAGAGCGGCGACCTCTCGCCGGCCAAGGAGTTCTCTATCGGGAGCGGGCTGCTGAACTACGTCGTCCGGACGCGCAATGCGATTGCGGCGATGGAGTACGACTGTAGCGTGCCGACCGGCTACGAGGCCAACGCGAAATGCGAGTACTGCTTTGAGCAGGACACCTGCATGGCCGTCTCCGGCCGCCTCGATCAGGAATCCAAGGCGGGACAGGTCGGCCGGGCGGTGCCCGACGAGGAGCGTGAGTACTTCGAGCGGTTCTACGAGGCCATCGAGGCCGAGCGCCGCGCCGTCCACCGGGAGTACGCGAAGCTCTGGGAACAGACGCCCGAGGAGCGCGCCGACAACGACCGGGCGCTCATCGGCCTCGAACCGACCGGTCGGCGGGAACTCGACGGCGGGCGCTGGGAACTCCGCGCGACAGGGACGGGGGCCGTCTCGAAAATCCGCGAGGGGAACCTCGTGCTCGCGAGCGACGGCGACCCGGTGACCGGCGACGCTGAACTGGCCCGCGTGGAACGTCTCGGCGAAGAAATCGTCGTCACCGCCGACGAACCGCTGGAACTGCGGCGGCTGGACGTGTACCCCTCCGAACTGACGACCGACCGGCTCCAGAACGCGCTCCACGACGCCGTGCTCCTCCAGTCGCCCGAGCAGAAGGACGTGCTGTTCGGGCGGCGCGAGCCGGAGTTCGCCGCCGTCGATGAGACGTTCATCGACAACAACGACGCCCAGAACGAGGCCGTCCAGTTGGCCGTGGGCGCCGAGGACTTCGCGCTCGTCCACGGGCCGCCGGGCACGGGCAAGACCTACACGCTGGCCCGGATGGTCCGGGCGTTGGTCGAGCGGGGCGACCGCGTCCTCCTCTCGGCGTTTACGAACCGCGCGGTCGACAACCTCATCGAGGCGCTGGAAGACCAGGGATACACCGATATCGTCCGCGTCGGTACGGAGAGCGGTGTCCGCGAGGACATGCAGGAGTACCGGCTGGAGACCAGCGGCGACCCCAGTGCGTGTGCGAGTCGGCTCCAGAACGCCCAGGTCGTCGCAGCGACGACAGCCACCTGTGGCGGGAGTACACTTCAGACACAGGAGTTCGATGTCGCGGTCGTCGACGAAGCCGGGCAACTGACAGAACCGGGGACGCTGGCAGCGACGACGCTCGCCGACCGGTTCGTGTTGGTCGGCGACCACCAACAGTTGCCGCCCGTGGTCCAGTCCGAGGACGAGACGCTGTCGACCTCGCTGTTCGAGCGGCTCATCGACGCCCACCCCGAGGCCGGCGTCATGCTGGACCGCCAGTACCGGATGGCCCAGCACATCCAGGCGTTCGCCTCGCGGGAGTTCTACGACGGGCAGTTGCGGCCCGCGACCGGCGAGGTGGCGGCCCAGCGGCTCGATGACCTTGACGGCGTCTCGACGGCGAGCCTGCCGAAGCCGCTCCGGGACCGCGTGGCGTTTGTCGACCCCGACGGCAGCCAGCGTGGCAACACGAACCCGGACGAGGCCGACCGCATCGCCGAGATAGTGGCGTCATACCGGGAGGCCGGCGTGCGGGCCGACGACATCGGCGTCATCGCGCCGTACCGCGCGCAGGTCGCGGAGATTTCCAAGCGCCTGCCCGACGTGACCGTCGACACGGTCGACCGGTTCCAGGGGTCGAGCAAGGAGGTCATCGTCATTTCGTTTGTCGCCACCGGAACGCTCGACAGCCCCATCTTCGAGGACTACCGGCGCATCAACGTCGCGCTCACGCGGGCAAAGAAGGCGCTCGTCCTCGTCGGCGACGGCGATGCGCTGGCGACCGACGAGGTGTACGGTCGGATGGTCGAGTGGGCGCGCGGGTAGTCAGGCCTCGCTCGACCGCTCGGAGGCGTCGCCGCTCTGTCGCCTTTCTGAGCGCTCTCTCCCGGCCCGGCGGGCGGCGATGTCGGCCCGGAGCCGCTCGCGAAGCGCGTCTCTGAGTTGGCTTGCGGTGTCCTCGTCGATATCGTACACGCGGGCGATACCGCCGAGCAGGCTGGAGGAACTCGCCGTGTCGGCCCCGACCGTCGCCAGGTCGCGGCGGCGCTGGAACGGCGACCGGGTGACGAACACCGTCTGGAGCCGGTAGTACGGGACGATACGGGTCGTCCGCCGCCAGAACCCGCTCCGTGTCGCAAGCACGGACTCGCTCAGGTCGTACCCGCGGTGTCGCCAGCGGAGGTGGGCCGCCGGCACGACGGGGAGAAAGAGGAGGGCTGTGAGCCACCAATAGCCCGTCCCCAGCACTAGCGAATCGACGGCGTAGGCGACCGCGGTGAGGCCAGCTGCGGCCAGCGAGAAGCGCGCGAGATAGCGCCGTCGGGCACGTTTGGGCGACCGGTCGAAGTCAAGGTCGCCGAACGGTTCGATGTCACGGGCCAGTTCGTACACTTCCTCGCGTGGTGCAAGCGGGACGGCGACACCCTGGGTCGACTGCTGGTTCCCGCCGCTGTAGCCGGCCGTCTCGACGGCCAGCGTCGCGTAGCCGAACCGCCGCATCAGGACGTTTTCGCGGATGGTGACCGTCTGGACCTTCTCCAGTGGGATGTTGCCGCTGTAGCGGCGCAACAGACCCCGCTCGTACCGCAGGTCGCCGTCGGCCTGCGTGAGCTGGAAGCCGTAGTATTCGACGACGGTTAGCGCCACGCTGACGACAAGTGCGAGCAAGAGGAACTGGACGAGCGAAACCGCAGCGAAAATGCCAAGTCGCGTGGTTTCTGGTGAGCTGGCTAGCCAGCGGACGACAGGCCCATTCAGCGATGCTCCAACGAGGGTCGCATTGAACCGCAGCACGGCCCAGACAATGTCCATCCCCAGCGGGAGCGATGCGAGCGTCAGGACCGGCGCAGCCGGCCGAACGGAGACGAGCGCGTACGTCAGGAGTTCGCGCTGGTCGAACGCGAACAACAGCGACCCGTCCGGCTGGTCGCGGTCCTCCACCTCCGATGTCGAACCCGGCTCCGCGAACTCATTCGCGGTCTGGGCGTCGCCCGCGCGTGCCGGAGTGGGACCAGTCACACCGGGGAGGTCCGCGTGGGCCGACCGGACCGCTGTCGCAGTCTCAGACACCGCATCGGAGTGGGCTGCCGCAGTTTCGTCGTCGTCCCGGTCGTGGGTCCGAACGTAGTTCCGCAGGCGTCTGACTTCGGCCTCGTCGACTGCATCGAGGGTGGCCTCTGTCGCGCTGCCACCGGCCGTCTCGAAGCGGACAATAGCGAGGCCAAGCAGGCGATTGAGGATATTCTGCTCGACATCGAGATTCTGGACGCGGCCCAGCGGAATCTGCCGGGACTGTCTGGCGAAGACACCGGATTCGACGGTGAGCGTGTCCCCGTCAAGTTCGTAGCGAAAGCGGAGATAGCGCGCCAGTGCGTAGCCGCTGAATGCCAGCGCGCCGAACAGGCCAAGCAGCGGAACCGCGAACGCCGGGAGTCCGAGCATTCCGGTCCCGAGTGATCCTCCGAAGAAGCCGAAGAAGCCGCCCTGTAGCGCCGCTCGGGCGACGCGCAGGACCGCACTTCGCGGGTGGAGCCGGTTCATACCGCGTCGGTGGCCTCGCTCTCGTTTGCGAGGTCGCGTAGCTGCTCGCGCAGTTCGGTTGCCCGTTCCGGCCGCAGCCCGGGAATAGTGATGTCCGCGCCGCGGGTCCCGGCGGTGTAGACGACGACACTCGCTAGCCCGATAGCGCGTTCGACCGGACCGCGCGTGGTATCGACGTGCTGAACGCGGACATACGGGACTGACGTGTCGGTCCGAGTGACGACCCCACGAAGGAGAAACAGTGCGTCGTCTTGCAGGTCAAATCGCCAGATGCGGTGGGCAGCGACGGCGTGGACGACACCCAGAACCACGAGCACGACCCAGCCGCCGACGATGACCGTCTGTGGCAGTGAGACAGCAAACCGATCGACGAGATACGCGATGACGCCGAGCACCGACGCCTGAATAACTGTCGACAGAATCCACAGCAGTCTCACCCGCGGGTGAATCGACTCCATGCCCGGATTGAGGGGCCGGCCGCGGATTAACGGTTTGGCTCCGGGGCGAAATTGGAAGGGTTTCGACCCACACACGGGGCAAACAGCGGGCAGAATTGTCCGGAACTTCGAAAAATGTCCTTGTATGCCCCCGCCGCCGAACAAAGCGTATGCCACGACACCGACGGACGTTTCTGACGACGCTCGCCACTGCAAGTGTCACGCTCCCGCTCGCCGGCTGTGCCGGCGGCGACGAGCAATCCGGAGACGAGGAGACTGAGGCAATGAGCGACGAGGAGACTGATGCAATGGAGGGCGAAGGACTGACGGACTCGATGGAGGGCGAGGGAATGACTGAGTCGATGGGCGGCGGCGAAACGAACAGTTCGATGGAACAAGAGAGCGACACGGAATCGATGGAGGGGAGCCCAATGACCGAATCGATGACGGAGTCCGAAATCGGCGAGTCGATGGGTGACGACGAGATGACCGAAAACGGGACGGCGTCGTAAGTCACCCGGGATGGCCGTAGCGGACTACACGCGCTCGTTGACCTGTTCGGCGACCCGCTCGCCGGGCCGCCGGAGATGGCCGCTCTCGACCTCGTAGACGTACCCGGTCACGCTCACGTCGTCGGGAATCAGTTCGTGGTTTTCGAGGTACTCGACCTGTGCCGCACACGCCGCGTCGATGTCGTCGGTCATCCGGACCCACTCCGCGATGGACGCATCACCGATGGTTAGCTCCGGCAGCGCCGGGTCGAGATCGACGTCGTCGAGGTCGCCGTCGACCGCCGCCTCGAACCCCGCGACCACGTCCTCGTCGGACGCGCTCATCATCCCACAGTCGGTGTGGTTGACGACGATGATTTCGGTCGTATCGAAGTACTGTGTTGTCAGCGCGGCCGAGCGAATCACGTCGTCTGTTACTTTGCCGCCGGCGTTGCGGTATATCTGTGCGTCGCCCAGCGAGAGGCCGAGCGCCTCCTCGACGGGGATGCGCTCGTCCATGCAGGCGACGACGAGCAACTGCTTGTCGGTCGGAATCCCCTTCCGGCGACGCCGCGCCCAGTCGTCCCGCGCGTCGACGCCCTCGTCGACTGATTCGTGGACGTGACCGGCCTCCGGTTCTTCGTGCTCGTGTGCGCCGTCGCTCCCGTGTGTGTGGTGTGGCATTGCAGGACACGCCTTTGTGCCCCGTGGTCTTTACTGCTTGCTCGACGGCAGGCCAGCGGACAGAAGGCACCCAGTCGAACGGTGCCAGCCGCTCAGTCGTCAGTGGCGACGGCGCTGTCGTCGGCGTCCCCGTTCTCGATTTCGTTCAGGACTCGCTGGTGGAACTCCTGCAGGACGGCCGATTCGTCCTCGGCCAGCACCACGTCGCTGGCCATCAGCGTCGCCAGGCCGAAGGCCCGCGGCGACGGCGAGTCCACGCGGGTTCGGACCACCTCGACGTCGCCGTCCCGCATCGCACGCAGGACTGACTCGATGCCGTCGACGTTCAGTTTGTCCTCCAGAATCTCGCGGTAGGTCTCCTCGACGACGGCGAACTCGCCCAGGTCCTCCGCAAAGCCCAGCAGCATCTCCGAGGAGACCTGCTGTTCGCTGGCCGATTTCTCGTAGCCCTTGTAGCGTTTGAGTATCATCAGCGACCGCGTGGCGTTGATGCGGAAGTACCGCTGGAGGAGGTCCGTCCCGTCGAGGCTGGCCCGCAGGTCCTCGCGGGCCGTCTCCGGGTCCAGGTCGCGGACGATACGCGAGATGTCGACCTTTCGGTTCAGCGGCATCGAGAGGGTGAAGCCGTTGTCGGCGACGGCGACCTGGACGTTCGCGCTTGCTTCTCGAGCGATGTGGTACGCCAGGAGCCGCGAGAAGCCGTCGTTGAACCGCCGGCCGTAGTTCGAGTGGACGTGGTAGTGGCGCTCGTACTCGTCGTGGTCCAGCGCCTCCTCGATGACCAGTCGGTCCGACGTGGCGACGCTCTCGGCCCCCGCGTAGGCCACCTGCTCGCGGAACATCCGTGCGATGGCGCGCACGCTGTTCTCGTCGACGGGGAAGGTCCGGAGCCAGTTCCGAACTTCGGACATGCCGCCGTCGGCCAGCCGGTCCAGCAGTTGCCCCTGGAAGTCGAGTATCTCACGGCCGAGGTCATACGAGAGGGGGAGCCGCTCCGAGAACCACGACGGGACCGTCGGCCGCGCTGCCGTGCGGTCGACGTACACCTTCGACCCGCGGCGGTAGCGGTACTCGAAGTTGTCCCCGCCCAGCACGAACACGTCGCCTTTCTCCAGCGTGTCCAGGTACGACTCGTCCAGTTGGCCGACCCAGCTGTCGTCGCTCCGGGTCACCACGTCACAGGTAAACGAGTCCGGAATCGTCCCGATGTTGGTCATGTAGATGACCCGCGCGAGCCGGCCGCGCTTGCCGATGAGGCGCTCGCCCACGTCGTAGCCCTCGTAGTGGTGCTGGCCGTCGGGCGCGTCGTTCGTGTCCCGCCAGATTTTCGCGTAGACGTTCTTGTCCTCCATCCCGGGGTAGTCGGCGGTCATGTACCGCATCAGTTGCTCCCAGTCCTCGTCGTCGTAGTTCCGGTACGGGTAGGCCCGACGGAGGACGCTCTTGAACATCTCCTCGGGGCGAACGTCGTTGATCGCCATGCCGTAGACGTGCTGGGTAGCCACGTCCTGGGCGTTCTCCGGGATGAACACGCGGTCGACGAACCCCCGCTCGGCCTTTTCGAGCATCACCGCACACTCGACCAGTTCGTCGCGGTCCAAGGCGATGACCCGGCCTTCGACAGTCTCGCCGAGTTGGTGGCCGGCGCGACCGATTCGCTGGAGCAACGCGGCGACGGATTTCGGTGATCCGACCTGCACGACGAGGTCGATGTGTGGCATGTCGATGCCCAGTTCCAGGCTCGTCGAAGTCGTCACCACGTCCAGGGTCCCGGCTTTCAGCGACTCCTCGATGTCGCGGCGCTTCTCCTTCGAGAGCGAGCCGTGGTGACAGCCAGAGTTGGACTCGTCGTAGTCGTCGAACGTCTCCCGGAGGTTGTGCAGGACCCGCTCGGCCCCGGAGCGCGTGTTCGTGAACACGAGCGTGTTCGTATGCGACTGGATGTGCTTGTGGAGTTGCCTGTAGAACCGCTCGGTGACGATGTCTCGGGGCGTGTTGATGAGGTCGTCGGCCGGACAGGACAGCTCCATGTCGAAGTCGCGGGCGAAGCGCGTGTCGACGATTTCGTAGTCGCGTGGGTCTCCCCCGGGTTCCTCACAGCCGACCAGGAACTCCGCGACGGTGTCCAGCGGCTCGACGGTGGCCGAACAGCCGATTCGCGTCGGCGGTTCCTCGACCATCTCCTCTAACCGCTCAAGAGACACCGAGAGGTGAGTCCCGCGCTTGTTCTCCGCGAGGCTGTGTATCTCGTCGACGATGACGTACTCGATAGTTTCGAGTTTCTCCTTGAACTTCGGGGAGTTCAGGAGGATGGCAAGCGTCTCCGGCGTCGTGTTGAGGATGTGGGGCGTGGTTTCGAGCATCGCCTGGCGCTCGCTGTCGCTGGTGTCGCCGTGGCGGATGGCGTGCCGGATTTCGACGTCCTCGCCCCGCTCGTCGAGCTTGGCCGTGATGCCATCGAGTGGCTGTTCGAGGTTCCGGTGGATGTCGTTTGCCAGCGACTTCAGCGGCGAGACGTACAGGCAGTAGACGGAGTTCTCCAGGTCGTCCTCGCGGGCCTTCCCGAACAGTTCGTTGATGATGCCGGTAAAGGAGGCCAGCGTCTTGCCGCTGCCCGTCGGGGCACAGATGAGGGCGTTCTCGCCCTCGTGGATGAGCGGGATGGCCTCCTTCTGTGGCGGCGTGAAGAAGCCGCCGTTGCCCGGGACGAACTCTCCGAACTGCTCGACCCACCACTCCTGAACGACGGGCGCGAGGCGGTCAAGCACCTCCGCGTCGTCAATGTCGACCGCGTCCGGGTCGAAGTCCGGGTCCGTCGCCGCGAGACGCTCGCGTCCTCCCATTGTCGGTTCTTACCGAGTAGTAGGACCGCCGCGGCAAGTGGGTTCCGCCATATCGACGGGGAAAACGCCTAAGCGACCCCCGCGTCTGGCCTGGGGCATGGCCGAATCCTTCGACGTACTGACGCCGCTGGTGACACCATTCGACGCCGATGGCGAGCTTGATGTCGCGGGCCTGGAGTCGCTGGTCCGGCACGTCTCGGCGGCCGGCGTCGACGGCATCGTCCCCTGCGGGACGACCGGCGAGTTCGAGACGCTCTCGCCCGAGGAGTACCGGACCGTCGTCCGAACTGCAACGGAGACCGCGCCCGAGGACTGCCGCGTCATCGTCGGGACGGCCGCAACCGACGTTCCGACGGTCCACGACCGGATGGCCTTCGCCGCCGAACAGGGCGCTGACAGCACGTTGGTCGTGCCGTCGTACTACGGCGGCCAGGCCAGCGAGGCGGGCAACGAGGCGTTCTTCGACGCGGCGCTCGCCGACGCGCCGCTGCCGGTCTATCTCTACAACATCCCCGGGGCCGTCGGGCAGAAACTGTCCGTCGAGACGGTCGCCGCGCTCGCCGAGTCGGACGCCGTCGCAGGGCTCAAAGACTCCTCGGGGGACCTGCCCTACGTCACGTCGGTCCTCGACCGGACGCCTGAGGATTTCACGGTCTACCAGGGCCACGACGGCCTGTTCGTCCCGTCGCTCGTGCTGGGCGGCGACGGCGGGGTCAGCGCGCTCTCGCACCTGCTGTTCGACGATCTGGAGCGGGCGGGCACTGCCGTCGCCAGCGGTGATGTTGCACAGGCCAGAGCGGTCCAGCGGGATGTCCTCTCACCACTCTCGGAGGCGTGTGCCGAGTTCGGCTTCGCGCCCACGGTGAAAGCGCTGCTCGCCGACCGCGGCGTCATCGACCACGCGACGGTGCGGCCGCCCCGGACCTCGCTCTCGCCGGACGCGGTCGCGTCGGTGACAGAGCGGCTGGAGTGACTCCAGACTCAAACAAGTCTGTGAGGTTCCACGAGATTCATTACGCTGGGCGGCAGTGAACGGAATATATGTCGTTGCTGCCCTCCCGCGGTCCCGACACGAGCACCTCACAGGACGGGGAGCTGCAGGTCGTTGGGGTCGACGAAGACGTTTCGGCGGTCCTCGATGCCCTTTCTTCCGAGACGGCCAGAGAGATACTCAACACGGTCTACGAGGAGCCGGGAACGCCCTCCGAACTGGCAGACCGGCTCGATATGTCGATACAGAAGGTGTCCTATCATCTGGAGAAACTGGAAGACGAGGAACTCATCGCCGTCGCTGGGGTCCAGTACTCCGAGAAAGGTCAGGAGATGAAGGTGTACGAGCCTCCGGAGGACCCGCTGGTGTTGTTCGTCGGCACGCAGGAGCGCAAGCAGTCCCTCCGGTCGCTCGTCCGCCGTGTCCTCCCTGTTATCGGTATCCTCACCGCGGCCAGTGTTATGCTGCAACTCCTGCTCGGACAGTTCCCGATTCAGTTCGGGAGTGCGGGGGCTGGCGGCGGAGACGCGGGAGCCGGCGATGAGGCTTCCCAGGGCGGTGGGGACGCTGAGAGTCTTGACGCGGCGAACCAGACAGAGCCCATATCGACCCCGACAGCGTCGGATGACGGTGGCTTCCAGATAGCTGAGGCGACAGAGACACCAGAAGCCACGCCGGCCCCGGCACGGACCCCGGCTCCGGAGGCCGACACCCCGGTGATGACCGAGGCGGCGCGGCGACTGACAACCGACGCCGCGGCCAGCGGCGGCTTTCACATCGAGCCCGGCGTAGCCTTCTTCCTCGGCGGGCTGCTGGTCCTGACGCTGTACGTCTCGTTCTGGGCGTACAGGAACTACCGCTAGGTGACGGCGGCTTCAGTCTGAACCAAGTCGGTCGGCGACCAGCACGCCAGCCTGCTCGGTGACCATCTCGACGGCCGTCAGCGCGTAGCCAGCATCTGTGAAGGCGTCGGCGAGGACGCCAACCGTCGCCGGGTCGTCGACCTCGGGACTGTAGAACGGTGCGTCGGGGTCGTCGTCGCCAAACAGCATCACGTCCCCGAGCACGATTCGCCGCGGCCCCAGATCGGCGATGGTGTCGATAGCCTCGCGTTTTTCGTCGTCGCCGAGGTGGTGCATCGCGAAGTTCGACGTGACAATGTCCACCGAACGGTCGACGGTGGGGGCGCGGAAGCGGCCGTCGGCGAAGGAAGCGTTCTCGACGCCGCGCTCGTCGGCTTTCTCCCGTGCTTTTTCCAGCATCCCGTCGCTGATATCGCGGCCGAGAATCGCCTCTGCGTCGGGCGCGAGCGCGAACGCGATGGCTCCGGTGCCAGTGCCGAGGTCGAGCACCACGTCGTCGGCTTCGGGGGCTGCGTGCTCGACAACGAAGTCGACGCAGGCGCGATACGCCGCTGAATCCTGGTTCTCGTCGTAGGCATCGGCGTGTTCGGAGAACCGTTCGGCGTGTTCGTCGAGTGATTTCTTCATACTCGCGTCTCGGCGTACTCGCACAAGTGTCTCCCGCTCCGTTTCGCGGGTTTGCCGCAAGCGCGGTTCGGTTAAAATGGTTTTTGAGCCACGGGTGAACTTTTGCTATCCCCGTCCGAAGCATGAACTGCGCCGTCGACGGGTGACCTTCCCACACGGCCGCCCTGACCCCGTCCCCGCCGACGGCCACCGCCCTCACTCCGCTGACGCTCCCTGGTGGTTCCCCTGCCGACGTGTGCCCCCAGACACCAACCCTTTGTCCGTTCGCTCGCTGTCGTCCGGTATGCGTCTCACGTTTCTCGGCACCGGCAGCGCCATGCCGACCGGCTCTCGAATGCAGTCCGGCTACCTGCTTGAACGCGGCGGCCACCGACTGCTCGTCGACTGTGGGAGCGGCGTGTTGCACTCACTGGCCCGAACAGACGCGGGGTACGAAGGCGTCGACACCGTCCTGCTGACACATCACCATCTGGACCACGTTTCCGACCTCGACGTGCTGATGAAGGCCCGGTGGCTGGCCGGTGAGACGGACCTCACTGTCGCAGGGCCGCCGGGGACGAGTGACCTGATTCGTGACCTGCTCGACACACACGACTATATGCAGGACCGTCTGGACCTGACGCTCATGGATCTCGACAGCGGGCCGTTTGAACTGGCGGGGTTCAGCGGCGACGCCTGCGAGACGCGCCACTCGATGCAGTGTTTCGCTTACCGACTCTCCGTCGATGCCGGGCCAGCAATAACGCTCGGCGCTGACTCCGAGGCGTTCACCGATCTCATCGAGTTTGCTGACGGGTCAGCTGTGCTCGTCCACGACTGCTCGTTCCCGGACGAGGTGGACGTGTCGAACCACCCGACGCCGACGACGCTCGGACGGACGCTCCGCGATGCCGACGCCGAGGTCGGGCGCGTGTATCTCACGCACCTGTATCCACACACCGAAGGGCGACACGAGGAGATGCTCGACGCGATAGCCGACAGCTACGACGGCGACGTGCAGTTCGCCGAGGACGGCCTGACGATAACGGTCAGCTAGACGCGTTCGAGCGTGACACGGAACTCGGCCCCGCCAGCGTCGCTTTCGGCCACGCTGACACTGCCGCCGTAGGATTCAGTCAACGCCCGAACGAAGCCGAGGCCGAAGCCGGTCCCCGGACTCTCCTGTCCTTTCACGCCCATCTCGAAGATATCCTCACGCAGGTCCGGCGAGACTCCGCCCCCGTCATCGCCGAAACAGACGGTGACCTCGTCGGGGCTGACGTCGGCCGGTGCGACTCGCACATGAATCGCACCGTCGTTGTGGACCGCCGCGTTGGACATGATGTTCGTGAACACCGAGTCGAGCAGGTCACCGCCGTACACCTGATAGTCGAACTCGGCCGCATCGAAGTCGATAGTCAGCGACTCGTAGTTGGCCTCGATGTCACGGACCGTCTCTCCGAGGACCGTGCCGAGATCGCGTGGCTCCGGATTGTCTTGTGCTTCAAGCGTCGAGACGAGGTCGCCAACGCGCTGGATGAGGTCGGCGGCGCTCTCGGCCGCGCGCTGGATCTTGCCGGCATACTCTTTCGTCTGGCCGTCGACCTGTCCAGCGACCACATCTGCGAAGCCGGCGATGACCTGCAGGTCGTTCCCGAGGTCGTGCCGGAGCAGTCGGTCGTACATCTCGATCATCTCTTTTCGCCGTTCTAAATCACGGTGTGCCCGTTCTAACCGTTCGCGGGAGCGGATATTGGAGATGGCCGTCGCGGCGTGGGTGGCAAGAATCTCCATCGGTCTGATGTACTCGTCGCCGAACTCCTCGACAGTTTGTGACCGAGTGACCAACACTGCAGTCACCTCATCGCCCATCCGGGCCGGGACAGCCAGCGCACCCGTCACATCTGAGTCGGCTGTGACAGCGGCATCAGTGCCCTGTTCGACAAGCGTCTCGCCGGCCTCCTGTGCCCGTCGAGCCAGATCGCTCGGTGGCTCGCCCTGGACGAGATTCGGGTTCGTACTGTGGACGACACGGAGGTCGTCGTCGCGAACCTCAACGAATGTAGAGTAGGAGAACTCGAACAGCAGCGACATCGCTTCAAGCGTGAGTGAGACGACTTCGTCGACGGACTCGCACCGATTGAGCGCCTGACCGTATTTGTTCAGGTCGGCGACCTGTCTGGCGAAGTCCTGTTGTTCATCGAACGACATATTACCCACACCTCGAAGACATTGGAATTATATATCAATAGAGAGCGGGGCAAAAAACGGTTTCGGGGGATTCACCGGCGGAATGAAACATGGCAGACACGTATCGTGGGTACGTGGCCTCAATCGAGCCGGTAGCGCAGCAGTGCCGCGACACCGCCGAGGTTTGAAAGCTGCTGACCCGGCGCGAACTCTGCGGAGAATACGGTCACATCCCCACCTTTCTGCTCGGTCGTCTCGATTATGTCGTCGACATCGATGTCCCAGTCGCCCTCGCCGGCCCGCTCAAGTCGGAGTCGTTCATCGAGTACGAGCAGCGTCTCGATAGCGCCGTAGTCGGCCGCCTTGGCGACTTCCGCCGGGCCGTAGGCCACCTCCGAACCCGATCCGATCCGCTCCATCAGTTCGTCGATGTAGTCCGCCTCCTCGGCGATACGGGTCTGCTGTTGGACATCCTCGACGGCACCGCGTTTGAGTACTTCGTGGACACCGCGGTCACCGACGGCAGACGTGTCTACGACGGTAATCTGTTCGGCGATATCGGGAATCTCGTCCTGAAAGTGGTCCAGCGCGTCCTGTTTGGTGAAGCCGGGACCCGCGAGGATGTAGGCGTCCACGTCCTGGCGTTTCAGCACGTCGGCCAGTTCGTCGAACAGTTCCTTCCGCGGGCGGGCGTACTCGCCCTTCCCGGTCGTCGAGGTGATGGTCGCCCGCTCCTCGGTGCCGTACTGGGCGACGGTGTGGACGTGGGCCTCACCCTCCTCGACGGTCGCAATCGCCACGTCGGGGTTCTCCGTCGCCTCGACCGCCTCCTCTAAGCGGTCGGCCTGGTCGGGCTTGAGATGCTTCTCGACGGTGAGTTCGGTGTGTTCCTCGACGTTGAGCGTGTGGTGAAAGCCCAGCTGGTCCTCCCGGGAGCAGTCGACGATTTCGCCGCCGACCCGGAGGCGGTTGGCGAACTTCGCGAACTCCACGTCGGTGACTTCGATCTGAATCCACATCGGCTCGCGCTCGCCGCCCTTGTCCCGGAGATTGTCGTCGTTGCGCTGGATGCGCCGCGTCGTGTCGCCGGAGACGAGGTCCCCCGGCTCGATGACGTACGAGAGATGCCAGAGGTCGTCCAGCGTCTCGGGGACCACCTCGATGCGTTCTGCCCCTTCCGCGGTGGTCTCCTGACTCTGTATTTGCATACTGAAGCGTCCGCTTCAGGGACACAAGTGTTCTGCCATTCGACGCGCCGACGGTCCGGGTCAGGCCGCGGGCTGTGCGTCAGGCGTTTCATCGCCAGCGTCGACGGCGGGCATATCTCGCACAGCGGTCCCGACTGCGTAGGTCCCCGCCACGTTCGCGTAGAACGTCACGAAGGGAGCCAGCACTGCGCCGATAACGACGGCGTTCAGCGCGCCGATGATGACACCGGCGAGCAGGCTGATACCGAACGCGACCAGCCAGCCGGTGGCGTAAGTCCGACTGAACGCGAGCCGCCGGATTTCATCCGGTGCGAACGCCGCCGCAATAGTATCCGTCCGGACGTACGCAACGATTGCGGCCGGGAGTACGTACGCGATAGCGAGCGAAAGCACAGTCATCGCGAGCGTTGCGACGAGGACGATGATGGCGACGGCCAGTCCGCTTCCGGCCCCGTTGCCGCCCAGGCCCAGCGTCGCGCCGCTTGTGAACACTGCCACGAGAGCGATAGCCGTCGGGACGAGCGAGTAGGCGAATCCAATGACGAACACCTTCAGGCCGTCCATACCGAGGTCGCTCCAGTCGTCAAACACCGGTGGCTCGGTTTCGCCGTTCAGCACCGCCCGGAGCGTCCGCGTGATGTAGCCGAGGACGAAGAACACCGGTACGACGAGGAAACTCAGGAGCAGTAGCACGCCCCCAATGGCGATGGTTTTCACTGCGCTGTCGCTGTCCCGCGGATACGAGAGTGCTTCTTGGAACATGATGGTACTCCGTGACATCAGCCTGGCCGGCGTGGTCGCTGCCACGTCAGTCTCGACGAGGTGTCACATCGAATTATAATACAACTTACAGCTATATATACCAGTACGTGTGCCGTGCTATCACTTGTGGACGCTGCGGTAGAGTCAGTGGGTCACTGGCTGTCGGGGTCCCCGTCCGCGGCCGCCTGCAACCGCGCGAACGCCTCCCACGAGGGGTCAGCCCCGGGATGTGACTGCCGAGCGCCGTCGACGTACAGCCCCGTCCCCTCGCTCACCTCGCCGACGACGGCGGCCGGTGTCCCGCGGTCCCGGAGCGCATTGACAACGTCGTCGGCGTCCGCAGGGTCGACGGCGGCCAGAAGCGTCCCACAACTGCTGACGTGCCAGGGGTCGACGTCGATGGCGTCACAGAGCGCCTCGACGCCGTCGGCCAGCGGTACCGCGTCGCTGTCCACGTCGAACTGGGCGTTCGCGCCGTCGGCCATCTCGACAAACGCGCCGACGATGCCGCCCTCAGTGGCGTCGTGCATCGCCGTCACGTCGCCGGCGTTCGCCGCGGCCATCGCGTCCTCGACGAGGGCAGTGTCGGCCAGTCGTTCCTGTGCGACGGCGGCCTGCTCTGGCGAGAGGCCGATCTGTCCTGGGAAGAGGCGGGCGAACAGGCCCGTGACCTCCGCGGCGGGGCCGGTCCCGACGACCAGTTTGTCGCCGGGGCGCGCGCCGTCCGGCCGGACGACATCGTCGTGGGACCCGACGCCGAGCACCGTCGCGCCGCCGACCCAGGAGTAGTCGACCCCCGCATAGCGGGCGGTGTGACCGGTGACGACACTTACGCCGACCTCCTCGGCCCGCCCGGCGAAGCCGTGCCACATCGCCGCCAGTTCGTCGTCGGTCATCTCGGGCGGAAGCGTGAACGTCACCGAGAGGTGCGACGGCGGGATTCCGGAGACGGCCACGTCGGCAAGCACCACGTCCAGCGCGAACCGGCCGGCCCGCTCGAATCCCAATTCGGGAAGGACCGACAGCGGGTCGGTCGCCGTGACGAGCGCCTCGCCGCCCATGTCGATGACGCCGAAGTCGATGCCGTGTGTCGGCCCGAGAACGACATCATCGCGGTCCGCACCCAGTTCCGGGTAGATGACGCTATCGAACACCTCGCGGTCGATTTTCCCGAGGTCACTCATGCCGACCACCACCGGCCCCGGCGCGCTGGCCCGGCATCGTCACTCCTCGGTCATCCGACTGCCGCCGGGCGGCAGGAACTCCTGTATCTGATCCGGGCTAGCCACCTTACGGACGAACGTTTCGTCTGCGAATCGGTCCTTGAACTCCCGATAGAGGCGCTTGGCGATGTCGTTCTGGGCGTACTGACCCGGCTCGACGGTGATACTCGTCGCGGCCTGCCCCTCGATGGCCGCCGGTGGGCCGCCGATGACCCGTGTCTCGTCGTCGCAGGTGATGCCGACAGCGATACCGGCCGGCGTTGACTCGAAGTAGGTCCGGTCGCCGCGGATAGCGAAGCCGCCCTTCTCCAGATACTCGCCGCTCTCGGGCGTCTTCGACACTTGGTCGGGGTCGACCATGTACACGTCGCCGGCGAACTTCCCGTCTTTCCAGACCGAGGAATAGGAGACGGCGAACTGCGCGGCCTGGTCCAGCGAGGATTGCGGGAAGTCCACCTCCTTGGACGGCTCACTGGGGCCGGTGGCTTTGAGCACCGTGACCGGGCCGCCGTGAGCCTGTGCGTGGAAGAACTTGTCACCGCCCTCCAGATATTTCTGGACGAGTTCCTCGTTGTCGTCGGCGTCGCGGCCACCGATGACGAGGAAGCCGTCCGAGGTGTGGAACCAGCGGAACTGCTCGTACCAGCGTTCGGTCGACCGGGTGGGGATGGACTGCATCGAGAGCCAGTCAGTCGGTTCGTCCTCGCTCTCGTCTTCTTCAAGGTCGTCCTCGCCGTCGTCGGCCTCCCACTCGTCGCGTCGCTCTTTGACCGCTTCGAGGTCCTCGCGGGTGTTCTCGATGGCGGTGAGCGCGCCCTCTTTCTTTTCCTCGATGCGTTTTGCTTCCTTGTACAGTTCGTCGGCGTTCTTCTCGACGCCAGTGAAGGCGTCCACCGTGACACGCGTCCCGTCGATATCGAGCGTCACCGTCCCCTCGCTGCCGTCCAGCGAGACGACCGCCTCGGCGGCCGGGATGCCGCGCTCCGCGCCCTCGTCGAACTTCGCTTCGATGTCGTCCCAGGACACGTCGTCCTCACGCGCGGTCCGGACCGTCGAGAGCACGTCGTCGACGAGGTCGTAGTTGGCGTACAGCAGTTCGGCCTTCTCCCGCTCGGCTTCGGCGTCGGCCTCGAAGTCCTCGATGGCCTGTTCCTGCTGCTGGATAATGCGCTTCTGTTTCTCGATTTCGGCCTCAAAGTCGGGGCGCTGTGTTTCGCCGCCCTCGACTTCCCCCTCACGCTGGAAATTGAAGAAGTAGTCGTCCAGCGCGGGGTTGAACTCCGTGAAGGATTCGCTGTACAGTTCCTCGTACTCCGCCAGCGGAATCGGCGTCACGTCGACGCGTCGGCGGTCCGGTTCGTCGTCAGGGTCCGAACTGCTCGCACCATCGCCGTCACCGTCGTCGAGCGTCTCGTAGTACACCCGGGGGTCGACATCGCCCTCACGCAGGCGCGTCCCCATCTCGTCAACGAGTTCGTACAGCCGCTCGAAATCGGACTCATCGAGGTCGTCGACGGCGACGTTGTAGTCGATGCCGGCGCGGGTACACAGCTCCTCGCCGTAGAGACCGCCGAAGTTCAGTTGCGTGGCCAGCGTCCGGACGAGGTCGGCATCGGATTCCTTGATTCGGGCGACGAAGCCGTCGTAATCGACGGTCATCGGATTGAACCGCGCCGACGGGAACTCGTAGGGCGTCCCCGGCGCGACAGTGCGGGACTTGAGCCGCACCGTCTCCAGACAGTCGATGACCTCGCCGTGTTCGTCCAGCACGGCAACGTTCCCGTCACCGAACAGTTCCGCGACGATGGTGGTCGAGGCGTCCTCGCGGTCGAACTCCAGTTCGATGATGCGGTCGAACTCGAACTGCTCGACGCGGACGAGGTCAGCGCCCGACAGCCGGTTCCGGAGCATCATTGCGAAGTCCGGCGGCCGACCCGGCGCGTCGGGGACGTGGCTCTGGTCGGCAACGTGGGCGCGCTTGACATCACCGACCTCGATGAGGAACTCGACGCGCCCGCGGTCGAAGTCCCGGAGCTTCAGTCTGACGAGGTCGTCCTCGGGGTAGAGGTACGCCTTGTCGAGCTTCGCGCCCTCGTAGCCGGCGAGTTCACCCTCCAGGGCGGCGAGATCGACGCTCGTCAGTTCCCGCTTGTGGTCCATGTCGGTGGCTGTCGGCGGGCACCCAAAGGCGTTCCGTTACCCGCCGTCGGCGATTGCCTCGCCCGTCTCCAGTCCGTTCCGCAGGGCCGCGTGGAGTCGCCCCTCACCGACCGCCCAGTCGCCGGCGAAATGCAGGTCGTGGTCGGCCGCACAGGAAAGCAGGTCGTGGTCGACGTCGCCCTCGGGCTGAGAGTAGCGCCAGTGCTGGTGGTCGGTCCAGTCCGGGTCGGCCAGCCGGTCGTCGTCCAGCAGTCGAGCCGTCCTCGCGGCGATATCGTCGACGAGCGTGTCGGGGTGTTCGTCGTAGTTCGCAATCGACCACGGCTCGTTCATCTGGACCAACAGCAGGGACTCGCCGTCGGGGACGTGGCCGTCCTTGCACTCTTCGCGGCCGATCCAGCCGATGTCGTGGTCCTTGTCGCTGTTGACCGCGGCGTACCACGGCACGTCCAGTTCGAATGGGTAGTGCAACACCCCGGCGATGACCGTTCTGTAAGGGACCGACGCGATTTCCTGCCGAAGCTCCCGGCAGTCGTCGTGGTCCCACCGCGACTGCCCCAGCAGGTCAGCCGTCTGTGGGGCGGGCGGTGTCAGCAGCGCGGCGTCGTAATGCCCCAGGTCCGTTCCGTCGTCGTCCTCTAGTTGCCAGCCGTCGTGTTGTCGCTCCAGACGCTCGACCCGAACGCCGTTCTCTATCTCGGCGTCGGTCTCGTTGAACAGCCGCTTCGCGAGCTGTGTAATGCCTGCCTCGTACGTCCACTTGTGTTCGTCAGCGTCCCGGCCGGCATCGATGTCGCCAGTCCTGTCGAACGCGTACACCGGTTCCTCGATATCAACGAGCCCCTCAGTCGGGAGGACCTCCGTGACCAGTTCCGTCACCCGGTCGTCATCGGCCTTGAGATAGTTCGCCCCGTACTCGTACGTGCAGTCGCCGCGTCGCCGGGTCGCAGCGCGCCCGCAGACGCCGCGGCTCTTCTCGAACACTGTTACGTCGACGTCCGCATCGTGGAGCGCGTACGTTGCCGCCGCGCCGGCACCACCGGCACCAACGACTGCGAGGTTACGAGCCATACTGACCAGTCGGACGGTACGAGTAAAAATCCACCACACAAGCAGTTCGGACCGCCCGCCAGTGGTCCGATTCAGCGGCCCCGGCCGCGCCGGACGCCCTGACGCGTCCAGCAGATGACCGTGAGTATCGCCATAGCGACGCCCGCCTGCGTGAGCGAGAACCCGGGGCCTCGGGCCGCGGTCGTTTCCCGGTCGTCGCCGTCAGTTCCGGAGACGGATTGGGTTTCGACTGTGAGCGATCCCGCGGTCTTGCCGTTGACCCGAACGGTTCCATTGACCGCCTCGAACTCAGTCTCGACGACAGTTTCTTCTCTGGGATTGAGCGCCACCCGGTCCGTTGTCACCGGTTCGCCGTCGACCGTCACAGTCAGTGTCTCGTTGACCGGCCGCGAGCGAGTGTTCGTTACTGTCGTTCGCACAGTCGTATTGAACCCGGCCCGGACCCAGTCAGCCGACAGTGACGCATCCGAAATCCGGACATCGGCGCTGCCCTGCCCGGCGGGTGTGGGTGCCCCATCGGTGACCGATTCAGTTTCCATCCCGAACCCGACGGTTCCGTTCTCGCCAGGGGTCGTGTTGTCAGCAGGCGCACCGCCGCCCGCCGTTTCGTTCTGTGTCATCGCGTTCTCCCCGTCGTCTGAGGCATTCGAGCTATCGGAACTGTCGTCTGGATTGTCCGAATCATCGGTGTCAGAATCGCCTCTGTCGGCACCGCCATCTGTGTCGGTTTGCGTCTGGCTTCCGTTCTCGGTTGGTTCTTCCGTTTCGGTCGGTTCCTCTGTCTCGTCAGTATCTTCGGTTTCAGTCGGCTCCTCGGTTTCAGTCGGCTCCTCGGTTTCAGGGGGTTCTTCAGTCTCGGTCGGTTCCGCCGTTTCTGTGGGTTCCTCGGTTTCAGTCGGCTCCTCTGTCTCGGTCGCTTCCTCCGTCTCCGCAGTTTCTGTAGGTGCTTCCGTTTCAGTCGATTCTTCAGTCTCCCCTGTTTCCGTTGGCTCTTCGGTTTCACTCGGCTCCTCAGTTGCTTCAGTTTCCGTCGGTTCCTCGGTCTCAGGTTCTTCCTCAGTCTGCTCACCGTCATCCGGTGTGTCTGTCCCGTTGACCTGCCCGAGCAGTGTCCCTGTGTGGCGCTCGAGGCCAGATGAAACGGTCATTCCGGGTGTGCTTGCTGTTGCGTCTGACCCGCTCTGTAGACTGGCGTCGGAAGCAACTACGCTGCCGACGGCGAAGGCGGACGCGAGTACAGCGATGGTAAAAACGACAGCGACGGCAGTGTAGAGTGTTCGTGCCTCGCTCATACAGGGGCGTACGTGAGTGGCGAATTAGTTACGGAGCAGCCAAACCGTCGGTAAGGTCGTCCTTCCAACGCTGAAACAGGAGCGACAGGCGGCCTCTGTCGACGACGCCCTACACTCGTCGACGGAGGCGGGCGAAACCGGTGATCAGCGCCAACACGACGGCGACTAGCTGGACGGTGAATCCCGGGCCGGACGCTGTGACCGTTTCCGCAGCTGGCTCCGCGCCGCCGCCGCTTTCACCAGCATCGGCAGTCCCGGACCCGCCTGTGCCCTGGGCGGTAGTCGAGCCGACACGGAGGTCGCCGGCACTGACGCCGTTGACTGCGACTGGGCCGTCGACAGCCTCGAACTCTATCGTCACAGTAGTTTGCTCGCCGGCAGTGAGTCGGACGGTCCGAGATGCGACCGAGTCGCCGTCGACGGTGACTGTCAGTGCCTGCTCGACGGTTTTGTCGCTCGGATTCTCGACTGTCGCTCGCACTGACGTGTTGAACCCTGCCCGGACCCAATCAGCCATCAGGGACGCATCAGCAACGGTGAGTTCAGCAGGCGTCGGAGTCGATGCATTCGCCGAGGACGGCACTGTCGTCTGGGTGGACGCATTAGCGACCGGGGAAACGATGGCAATAGTTGCTAGATTGGGCGATGTCGCTCGAATTGATCTGTTCGTTCCGTTGACGGTGCTTGGTAGCTGACTCCAGGACTCGTTGTGGTACTGATACACCCGGACGGCGTCCATCGACCCGTTGTTCGGAAGCGCCGATTCGTTGAGTCGAAGCGTGTACGTCGCCCGGCTGACGGCGGACGCATTCGCGCCAGAGGTGACAGTCACGTACCCGCGCACACCGTCTTCCTGAACCGCGGCCATGTCGTTCGGCGTAGCGTGTGGGCCAAGCAGTGTCGTGTTGAACCCATCACTGGCATTGGTCACGTTGAGCGAGAGCGCTGAGAGAGTGAACGCCGGCGCGGTCTCTGACGGGCCGGAACGGTTCAGCGACTGGGAGACCGTCGAGTTCGCAGCGTCGGCAGTCACTCTGACAGTGACTCCGTTATCAATCTGGGACTGCGAGATAGCGGGCGCCTCTGCGCCGCCGCCGTCGTCGGTCTCCTCCGGTTCGTCATCGAAATCGAATCCGCCACCGCCGCCACCGCCACCACCGCCACCACCGCCACCGTTACTACTGGCTTCAGCTTCGACTGCAAGCGTTTCAGTCGGGGTGTTGCCAATAGAGAGCGACCGGTTGCCCTCATCGTCGAAGGAGATACTGAACGACACAGTTGCAGTCTCGCCGCCGGCAATCGGACCGATTGTTTTGGACTTGAGCGTCTGGTTGCTCTCTGCGAGCGCCGCGGTGTAATTCCCGCTCTCCGTGCCGACATTTGCGACAGTCGCTGTCACGTCCACTGACTCACCGGTTTCGGCGGACTGGCTACTCAGTTTTGCGTCGCGAACCTCGAACGTCGCGGGTTGTGTCACTGAGATGTTTCCGCCGGAGTCACCGTTGACCGCCACGTCGTACTCGCCGCCACTCTCGAAGACGTAGACGAAGGTGACCTCGGTCTGTTGGCCGCCCGGGAGCGTGACGTTCGTCGTGTCCACGATGTCGGCGTTGGTCTGGAGGCGAACCGGAGAGGTCCCCGTCTGGTCGCCATCGTTGACGACCGTGGCAGTCACCTCAATTGGCTCGCCTGTCCGGGCGCTCGTCCGGTTCAGGTCGACGGCAGCTGTGTCGAACGCCGCCGGCTCCTTGACCGTGACCGTGCCCGCCCGCTCGCCATTGATACTGACCACGTAGTTCCCACTGTTGTTGAAGACGTGTTCGTACGTGATTTCCGTCGCCTCGCCGCCAGCTAGGGTCACTTCCCGGCTCTCCACGACGGAATTCGCCACTGAGAAGTTCCCCGTGACGCTTCCCGCCTGTCCACCAGTGTTCGTGACGGTCGCGGTAAGCTCGACAGCACCACCCTGAATCACGGATTCGCTACTGACCGCTGCGTTGCTGATTTCGAACGTCGCCGGCTCAGACACGGTCACACGGGCCCCGAACTGGTTGTCGACGGCGATAGCACGCGTCCCCGCATCGCTGAACGACTGGACGAACGTGACGGTCGTTTCCCCGCCGCCGTCGAGTGTCACCGACTGCGTATCTATCGTGGTACCGTCCCCCTGCAACCGCACGTCGGCCGTCCCCGTCTGGTCGCCTTCGTTCCGGACGGTCGCGGTGACCGCTATCGGCTCTCCGGTGACGACATCCGTTCGGTTCAGGTCGACAGCGGTGGTTTCGAACGTTGCCGCCTCAGACACGCGAACCGTCCCGACCCGCTCGCCGTCAAGGTCGATAGGGTACGTGCCAACGGCAGTGAACGGCTCGGTGAACGAGACAGGCGTCGATTCTCCGGGCTCTAGTTGCAGTTCCGCGGCGTTTGCCCGCTCGTCAGCGACGGTAAGCGGGATTTCGTAGGTACCGGGCTGGTCGCCGGTGTTCGTGACTGTTGCAGTCACCGTGACGCTCTCGCCCTCGCTCACACTCGTCGTGTTCAGCGCCCTATCGGATACCGCGAACGTCGCTGGCTGCTCGACTGTGACCGTCTGTGTCTCGCTGCCGACCGTGAACTGGTACGTCCCGGGCTCGTTGAACGTTCGAACGTACGTATCAGTCCCGGAGTCGCCCGGTGCAAGGTCGAACGAGACGGCGTCGACGACTTCGGTCTCCGTTTCGACCCGGAACTCCTGCCCTGCGGTCACGGTCCCGTCGTTCCTGGCCATCACCGTCAGCTCTGCCGCGTCGCCTCGGGTAATCGTCGTGCGGTTCCAGCTCGCGTCGGTCACCTGGATATCAGGCGTTCCGACGGTCAGGGTGCCAGCGGTGACATCTCCGACCGTGACCTCGTGGTCGCCCTCGTCAACAGCTCCTTCGAGTCGATAGCGGAGTGTCTCGTTGACAGTCTCTCCGGCCGGAACCGTCATGGACTCCTGTCCGACCTGCGTGCCGCCGACTTCGATTGGCAGCGTTATCGTCCCGGCCTGTCCGCCAGTGTTCGCAACCATTACCCACAGCTCTGGCTCGCGGGTCCCGATACCACCCGTGTCCGTGTCAGTGTTGACCTGAGTGTCGATGAGCCCCGCGTCTCGAATCTGGATCGAGGCCGCATCTGCAACTTCAACGGTCCCGACCGACTCGCCGTTTATTATCAGGTCATACGCCCCTTCGCTGTCGAAGGTCGGCGAGAACACCAGTGTCTCCGTCTCGCCGTTCTCAATTTCGACGGTCCGGGTGGCGATTTCAGAGCCGTCAGCCTGCAGCACGACCGTCTCCGTCGCCGAGCCGTCGCCGTCTCTGGGGTTTGCCATCCGAACGGTGAGTTCGACTGGCTCGTCTGTCACTGTCGATTCATCACGTAGCCGTGAGTACTCGACAGTGAACCGCGTCGGCTCTTCGATGGTGAGTGTCGGGTTCGAGTCCCCACCGGCTCGCAGTTCGTATTCCCCGGCAGGCAGGTCGTCAAGGGATCCGGTGTTCAGCGTCCACGAAGTCGTTTCCGTCTCGCCGCCACCGACCGCAACATCGAGTTCGTTGACAATCTGTGACTCCCCCGTGTCCGTGTCCTGCAGCGCCGGTGTAATGGTCAGCTCGCCGGCTTTCCCGCCGGTGTTTTTCAGCGTGTGGGTTACTTCGACATGTTCACCTCGCGTAACGGAAGTTCTGTTGACGGTCGTCTCGGTGACCGTGATGTTCGGTGGGTCAACGACGGTTACCGTCCCGGCTGAGACACCGTCGACGGCGATATCGTACTCGCCTGTGTCTTCAAGCGTGATTGGGACGCTCTCCGTCGTCTGCTGGCCGCCACCAACCGCAACGTCGACCTGGTCGACTTGCTCGTCGTCTGCCGTGATCGTTACCTGTTTGGTGCCGTCGACGTCTCCGGTGTTTTCAGCCGTGAACTCCACCAGAAACTCCATGTCGGAGACGACTGAGAACGGCGCGTCGTGCGTTCCTGAACTGTTGGTTTTTGTCGCTGACGCGTCGGTCACTTCGATAGTCGCTGTCTCGTGATTGGCTCCCGCCGCGACACCCGGCCCGAACATCGGGGCCGTCGACACCGCAACCACAGCCAGTAGCGTCATCGCTGTTAGCCACAGGCCCGTAATCTTACCCATGGGTGGGCCGATGACAGTATGGTAATTAGTTAGCAGGAGTGAATCGCAGAGTAAGGTGCTATTATCGCGTCTCCCGTCCGCTACCGTCGGTTCTGGTCTAATAAACGGCGTAACCCAGCCTTACAGATAATGGCTCGTTCGCCGCGCCCGGCCCGCATGGCTACCGCGTCGGTATACATATAGTACCTCAAATGACAGCCGGGCTTTCGCTCATCGCCTGATTCCTGCCGCGCGATGCCGCAACTCCCGTGGTAAGACACACGACAGCGTAGTTCCGCAGCCATACTTTGTCGACAGAACCCCGGTCACACGCCCGGGCAGCAGGTCAGCAGGCTATCAGAGACGCTTGCTCACGTACGGCCCGTCCTGCTTGTATCCCAACTTCTCACGGTAGTACTGACGGACACCGATGCCGGAGATGACGGCCAGTTTCGGGAAGCCGGCGTCTCGGGCCAGTGTCTCCGCTTTTTCCAGCAGCTTCTTGCCGTACCCCTTGTGCTGGTGGTCATCGTCGTCACCTTCCTGCCCGACGCCGACGGCGTTGCCGTAAACGTGGAGTTCACGCACGATTGCGGCGTTCTGTAACTCACGGCGCACCGGGTCGTTGGGGAACCGAAGTCGGCAGAAGCCGACGAGGACGTCGTTCTCGAAGTCCTCGAAGGAGATGAAGTGTTCCGTACCGCCACAGGCCTCGTAGGTCATCACGCCGAGTTCGATGTTCTCGGCGGCCTCATCGCTGTGTCCGGCCTCCCGACAGCGGATGCAGTCACACGTCCAGCCGTGTTCTTCCATGCGCTGCCAAGCGAGCTGGCGGAGGTTCGACTTCCAGACGCCACCCTCGATGAAGTCCGCCGGGATGTCCCGCTGGACGCGCTGGAGGCGGGTGTAGCGGGGAATCATGTCCTTGATTTCGGCGACCAATTCAGCGGCCTCGTCGTTGTCCAGTGGGTCGAACTCGTCTTTGCGCCACCAGTCGTAGGTGACGGTCCCTTCGACGATCAGCGTCGGGTATATCTTGAGGTAGTCCGGCCGCCAATCAGTCTCCTCGAAGATACGTCGGAAGTCCTCCAGACACATCTCCTTGGACATGCCCGGCTGGCCCGGCATCATGTGGAACCCTACTTTGAACCCTGAGTCGCGGAGTCGGCGGTTCGCGTCGATGGAAGCCTGAACGCCGTGCCCGCGGTGCATCTCGCGGTTGATCCGCTCGAAGGTCGTCTGGACGCCGACCTCGACTTTCGTCCCCCCGAGGTCCAGCATCCGGTCTATCTGCTCGGGGTCACACCAGTCGGGCTTCGTCTCGAAGGTCGTGGCGACGTTGCGGACATCTGCGGTCTCGTTCTCGGCGATGACGTCCTCCAGATAGCGGAACTCGTAGTCGTCTTCGGCGAAACTCACGTCTTCGGCGGGCGTCGGCTCAGCGTCCACGTCGAAGTCGTTCATCGCCTCCAAGGCTCGTTTGACGAACCACTCCTGATAGTCGTGGCTCCGGGCCGTCATCGTCCCGCCCATCACGATGAGTTCAGCCTTGTCGACGGGGTGACCGATCTCCCGCAGTTGGTTGAGCCGAAGGGTGACCTGACCGTACGGGTCGTAATCGTTCTGTTCCCCGCGTGCGGCCGCGGGTTCGTGCCCGGTGTATGACTGGGCGGAGGAGAACTCCGAGTCGGGGCCGCCGGGACAGTACAGGCACTTCCCGTGGGGGCACCGCTCGGGCGAGGTCATGATGGCGATAGGGGAGACGCCTGAGGCAGTCCGAACCGGCTTGCGCTGGAGTACCTCCTCCAGCACCTCGCGGTGCTCCTGTGGCGCGTAATCGAGCAGCTCGGAGTTTTTCGGCACTTTTGGTGCGGAGTACTCGCGGCAGACGTCAATCTTGGCTGATTCGACGTCGTCGCGTTCGACCTCGCCTGCGAGAATCCGGTCGACCAGCTCCGCACACACCTGCTGGAAGGTCTCTGTCTCGTCTGGGTCCGGCGTCTCCGTACTCATCGGCGTTGTGCGAAATCGGCTCTTCGGCCGAATAAGCGTGTCGCTCGGGTATCGTCAGCGGCAGGGGTAGCCGTGGGGTTCATTGTGCTGTCACACCAAGTAGACATATGAGCAGTAACGCTGACGACACCGGGAGC
This sequence comes from Haloarcula rubripromontorii, assembly GCF_001280425.1. Classification (NCBI taxonomy): domain Archaea; kingdom Methanobacteriati; phylum Methanobacteriota; class Halobacteria; order Halobacteriales; family Haloarculaceae; genus Haloarcula; species Haloarcula rubripromontorii. The sequence continues at coordinate 420,793 of NZ_LIUF01000003.1, forward strand.
CTCGACCGGCCGACCTTTCGCGGGTGCGTGTTCTGTTACAGTGCGGAGTGGGCATACTACGGTGCGAAGAAGGCAGCCAGGTCCGTCTCAGGGACCGATACGTAGCGGGCCCGGACGGCCGGAAGCGAGTGCGAATTTGAGACAGCCGCGAAAACGTCAGCTCCTGACCGCAGAGAGCGGTACCTGTTATTTCAGTTGATACTACGGTACGAGTCGTCTGTGTTTGAGCGCACCGTGTGAGTGTACGTACACGCTATTCCCGGGCTGAAACCGCTATCGAAAATCAGAGTGTTGTGACCTGAACACCACGCACGTCTGTAAGCGTAAACAGTAGACAGTGCCGACGTCGGGAGCGGGGATACCTCTTCAATATATCTGTTCCGTGGCGATTCGGCAGTTCAGGGAATGATAATCTGCGCGAAAGGGTTAATCCGTGGTATCCACACCGTGTGTACATATGGCACAGCCAACGGGAGATATTGGGCAGCCAACAGACGGCAATCCAGGCCCAGTCGAGCGGCTAGAAAGCTTTGTATCCTATATCCCAGACGGGTCGACAATCCCGGACAAGCAGTGGCGTAACCGACACCGGAGCGTAGTGCTTGTGACGTTGCTGCACATCCCGTTTCTGTTCGGGCTCGGGGTCTACACCGGGTCGACGCCGATAGCTGAAGCGCAGATACCCGCGACTCCGCTGCCTCGGGTCCTCTTGCTTTGTGGGGTTGTGTTCGCCCTGTCGGCGGGGAGCCTCATCAAACGGTTCAGGCGGCGTGTCAGGACGATTCTCTCGGTCACGGGCGTGTTCGTTTCGTCGCTCGCTCTCGTCCAGTTCTCCGGCGGCTATATCGAAGCCCACTTTCACTTCTTCGTCGGGATGGCAATGGTCGCCGTGTACGAGGACTGGGTCCCGTTCCTGTGGGGACTGGCGTACGTGGTTCTCACCCACGGCTACTTCGGAACAATCGACCCGAGCCGCGTCTACAACCACACGGCGGCGATTAACAACCCGTGGGTGTGGGGGCTCATCCACGGCGGGTTCGTCCTGATGCTGTGTGTCGCCCTCGTGAACAACTGGGTGTCGACCGAGCGGTCGCGCGAGAAATCACGAGCGCGGTTCGAACAGGCCGAACAGCGCGCCTCTGAAATCGACGACCTCCAGGCAAAGCAAGAGGAGATAGAGCGGAAACGCGCCGAGGCGAAGGAGGCCCGTGAGGAGGCGGAACAAAAGATGCGGGCCGTCGAACAGCAGAACACGGAACTCGAAGCGACGGCCAGCAGATTCAGCGAGGCGATGGCGGCCGCCGCCGACGGCGACCTGACGGTTCGCGTCGACCCCGACGTGGCCGACAACGAAGCGATGGTGCAGATAGCCGAGTCGTTCAACAAGATGATGACCGAGACCGAGTCGGCGATGGAGGACATACAGACGTTCTCCCAGGAGGTTGCGACGACGAGCGACCAGGTCACGGCCGGTGCGAGCGAGGCGACCGAGGCCAGCGAGGACATGAGCGAGTCGATTCAGGGCATCGCCAGCGGGGCGGTCGACCAGCGCGAGATGCTCGAAACCGTCTCCAGCGAGATGACTGACCTGTCGGCGACCGTCGAAGAGGTCGCCGCGTCCGCCGAGACCGTCGCGGAGCGGTCCCGCGAGACGGCCGAAATAGCGGACGCCGGCGAAGAGACGGCACAGGAGGCGATAGAGGGGTCCCGCGAGGTCCAGACCGCCATCGACTCCACGGTCGAGAACGTCGAACGGCTCGACGAGAAGATGGCCGAAATCGGTGAGATCGTCGATCTCATCGGCGACATTGCCGAGCAGACGAACATGCTGGCCCTGAACGCAAACATCGAGGCTGCACGGGCCGGAAACGGGTCGGGCGGCGACGGGTTCGCGGTCGTCGCCGACGAGGTCAAACAGCTGGCCGAGGAGACGCAGGCCTCGGCGACCGAAATCGAACAGCTCATCGAGGAGACCCAGGCACAGACCGAAACCACGGTCACGGAGGCACGGGGAGCCAAGGAGGATATGCAGGAGAGTACAGCAGCCGTCGAGGAGGTCGTCGATACGTTCACACAAGTGGCCGAGAACGCAGAGGCGACCGACAACGGGATTCAGGAGATCAGCGACACGACGGACGACCAGGCCGCCACGACCGAGGAAGCGGTGTCGATGGTCGAGGAAGCCGTGGACATCAGCGAGGCGACCGCCGCGGAGACCGAGACTGCCTCCGCGACCGCCCAGGAACAGGCTGCGTCCATGTCACAGGTCAGCGCCAGCATCGAATCGCTGGCCGAGCAGTCCGAGCGGCTCCAGACGATGCTGTCGGAATTCGACGTCGGCAGCCGATAGCTCACTCGTCCCAGTACTCTTTTTCGGCGTTTATATCGAGATACGTCGACAGCGTCCGGTCTGCTTTCTCGCCGCCCGGGGGCGACCCCGCGTACAACCCGACCATCTCCCGGTCGGGGTAGACGGTGATGTCCGGCTCTTCCATCGTCGAAACCATCAGCAGTCGGAGTTCAGACTCGCCGGCTTCGATTTCGTGTGTACTCTCCTCGCCAGCCGGGAGCGCAACGTAATCACCCGGTTCTACCGTGTGTTCTTCGGCCTCGGGGCCGAGCCGGAGCGTGCCTGTTCCGCCGCGGACGAATATCGCTTCCTCGTTGCCCTCGTGGTAGTGGCGCACCCAGAGTCGCTTGCCCGGCGGCACGGCGTAGAGGCTCGCACCGAGTTGCTCACCGCCGGCGGCGTCACCGATCTGCTTGCGCTTGAATGTCCGGTCGCCGTGGTCGTGGTCGGTCCAGTCGAGGTCGGCTTCGTTGACGGGGCCGTCGCTCATGCCCGGTCAGACTGCCGGCAGAGAGAAAAAGTCTGCTTCGTTACAGTTCCTCGGCCAGCACGTCGAGCGTGGCGTCGAGGACAGCCGGGCGTTCGCCGGCCAGATAGCGGATGGTCCCCTCGCGGACGCTCCGCGTCGCGACGCCGCCTTCGGGAACTCGCTCGCGGACCTCGTTGACTAGCTCGTGCAGGTCCATCTCGGCGTTGGCACGGATGTACATCGTATCCGTCGAGATGCCGAGTACGGCGTCGCTCTCGTCGCGAACGTCCCGGTGGAGTTCATCGAGCAGGAGCGACTCCGGCGGGAACTCGTACTGGTGGGTGAACGCGTCCGTGTCGAGGACAGCGATGTCGACGCCGTCGACAGTCCGGTGGTCCAGATTCGCGCGAGCGGTGGACACTTCCTCGTCGACCTTCTCGCGGAACTGCTCAGCGATGTGGCCGGCGAGGCCGCCCACGTCCTCCTCGTCGTCACCGAACACGAGGTCAGTGATGAGTTCGCGCTTGTCCTCGTAGGACTGGTAGTGAGCTTCGAGCGCGACGGCTTCGCGGAGTTCCGACACGGCAGTCTCGTCGTAGCCGGCCTCGCTGGCGGCGTCGACGTACGGCTCTGGGATGTCCTCCCAGAAGCTCACGGCCGGAAGGTGTTGCAGGTCGTCGCGAACGTCCTCGTTGACGTGTGCGGCGACATTGGCTGCAAGCGCCGTCGACGTGGTCTCGGAGACGGTGTCAGCGGACGGCGAGACGACGGCATCGACCGTGTCGACGACCGCGCCGTCGACGTTGATGTCGTCGATGACGACGCTCGGCGCGCCGTAGACGTTCAGCAGGTCGAAGCCGTCGAGACTCTCCCGTGTTCCGCCGGCGGCGACGAAGACGAACAGCGGGAGCTTCTCCTCGTGGCGCTCCCGGTTGTCCAGCATCGTCGTCGTGTCTTTCGTCGCGTCGTCCATGTCGTAGACGCCGCCCTCGATAGGCCGCCGGTCGAAGTAGTGGTACTTCGCGTCGGCGCGGCGATGCTGCTCGGTAACGAGCGGGAGCGCAGCCCGTTCGAGCGCGCTGCCGGCGAGGTAGCCGTCCGCGGTGTTGGCGTGGCGGACGATGACCGGTCGGTCCGTCAGCACTGCTTTGCGGATCTGGGTCGCCGCTTCGACGAGTTCGTCAGAGAGGGCCGCGACCGCCGTATCGTCGGCGAGCGGGTCAGCCGTGTCGGGTCGGGCTTCGTCGTCGAGCGCGTCGGCGAGGCGCTGTTCGACTTCCTCACGCTCCTCGGCTTCGAGCACGTCGAGTTCTTCGGTCTCGACCTGCAGTTCGCCGCGACGCTCGCGGACTTCGCCCGACAGTCGGACGAAGTCGTCTTCCTCGACTTCAGGGTAGGCGCGGACGCCTGCCTCGACGAAGGCCGCACAGTCGACGGTGCCGGTCTCGTCCTGCAGTTCAAACACCGTCGGTCCGGAGGTCTGCCGGATGCCGACGACTTCGCCTTCGAGTCGGACATCCGCACCGACGTGGTCGTCGAGGTCGCCGATCGCAGCGGCGACCGGTTCGACCGCGGTCGCCTCGTCCGTCTGGCTTCCGTCGCTCTCTGTAGCGGTTTCGTCTTCAGACTCGGTGACAGCAGCGGTGTTCGACCCGCCGTCGTTGCCACCGACAGCCGCAGTGCCCTCGACGCGGTCGGCGTCGCTGGCCCGGCTGACAGCACCGGCGCTTGCGGTACCCTCGGAGTCAGACTGGCTTGCGCCGGAGTCGTCGCTCGAAGCCGATTCGTCATCGCTCTGGCGTGTTGACTCGTCGGCTGTTGATTCAGGTTCTGCTTCGTCGTCCGCCTCGTCGTCCTCGTTCTCGAGCAGGACAGAGTGGCCGATCTCCGGGTCGTCGACGAGGACACCGCGGAACTCGCGTTCGGACTGGCGGATCGACCAGCCGAGGTCGACGTTGCCGTTGTCCCGTACGTTCTTGACCTGGACGTAGACGGTGTCGCCCGAGTCCCAGTCGAGGGAATCGAGCCGCTGGTCCAGTTCGCTCCGGTGGAGCAGCCCCGTCACGCTGTCGCCGATGTCGACGAACACGCCGAACTCGGCGAAGCCGTCGACACTGCCGCGGTAGTAGCGGTCGACCGATAGCTGGTCGGCACGCGAGCCACGGAACTCGAACAGGGCGTCCTCCTCGTGGAGGTCACAGATGCGTCCTTCGACAGATTTGCCGCAGATGATACACGAACCCATTACACGGTGCAAGCATGTCGGGCCTAAAACGGTTGTCGAATTCCGGACGAGCCAAATAGGTGCTCTAGTCGAATATCTCGCTTTCCTCTTCGAGTAGCTCTAGCCCTGAAGCGACGGCTTTCGCCTGCTCCGGGAACAGAGCGACTTCGATTTCGCTCCCCTGTTCGTCTTCGAAGGCAATTTTGACGCGCTTGTCGCCGTACTCGCGAACCTCGACGCCGTCCACGTCGTACATCTTGATCGTCGCTTCCTTGTTCGACGGGCCGACGCTCTTGAACGCGCCATCTTTGAGTTCCAGCATGAACTGGTCGATGTCGATACTGAGCATCGTGGAGAGATGCATGCGGGCAGCCCCTAAAACCCGTAGTCGGCGACCAGCACCGAGAGGGCCTGAAAGCCGCGGAAGCCGTAGCCGAAAATAACGGCGGCGGGGATGGCCCCGACGATTGCGGCCACCGGAAGCCTGACGTTGTGGACCACGGCAGTGCCCAGCAGATATAGACCCGCACCCCAGGCGGTAACGAGAACCCTCACCTCGGCGCTGGGCAACCCAGCCAGCAGGCAGGGGGCCATCGCGTAGCACATCACCTGCACAGTTTCGCTCACACCACCGCGGTCCGACGCGACAGGGAGCAACAGTAGGGTCTGCAACGCCGCCGTCAGATGGACCGTCGCCGGCGTGACGAACACGAGGATAGCAAACAGCGCCAGCACCGCGACGCCGGGCGAGAAGCCGCCGATGGCGGGGTAGTCAAACGGCCCCGTAGACAGGAGCCCCCGCTGGGCCAGCTTGACGACAGCGTACCGGCTCACCTCCTCGAAGAGGACCACCGTCGCGGCGAACACCAGTCCCGGTGCCTGGTCGCCCGGTGCGACGCCGGTACGAAAGAACCGACGCGGGCGGCGCAGTATCTCGACCCACGCGCGCAGTAGCGCGGTCGGCCCCCGGTCCCGGCCGCCGGTCGGATTCTCGACCCACTGAGTCACGTCGGAAACTTGGGCGCGAGGCGGTTTGACCGTTTCCTTCTCTCGGTCAGCAGCCTGCCGTTGTCCGGCCACGCAGAGCGGTCCTCGCGGCTAATCGTCTACTCCTTCGAACCAGACGCTCACGGCCCGGACACGCAGAGCGGTCCTCGCGGCTAATCGTCTGCTCCGACGTTCTCCGCACTCTCGAAACACGCCGGGTCCGGCTCGATGTTCGCGTACTGGACTGCTTCCTCACCGAGCGTCGTCACTCGGTCTTCGATGTCTGGGTCAGTTATCCGGCCGTCAGCGACGTAATTGCCCGCGTTCGGAACCGCGGCCTGATGCGGGATGACCCAGCAGTTCAGTGCCCGGCAGACCGAGCGGAGGTGTTCAAGCGCGGTGATCGGAAAGCCTCCGCCAGCGACCGCAAGCAGTCCCACAGTCTTGTGTTCGAACTCGTCGAAGCCGCAGTAGTCGAGGGCGTTCTTCAACGCGCCGGAGTATGACCCGTGATACACCGGCGTCCCAAGCAAAATCGAATCAGCCGCGTGGACCCGATCGGCGAATTCGACGGCGTCGCCTACCTCGCGGTGGTCGGGATCGAACACCGGCAGGTCGAACTCTCGGAGGTCCAGCAGTTCCGTCGTCGCCCCCGTCTCTTCGGCAGCGACCAGCGCGCGCTTGATAGCAACTCTGGTGTAGCTCTGGTCTCTGAGACTCCCGACGACACCGACGACGTGTGGTTCGGCCATGGCAGGGCTATGGAGTGGACCCGGTATATCAATGGGGGTGCAGGGTGCGTCGCTGGTCTCGGTTCCGCCGCCGGAGTGTCACGGCTACGGAGGCCACTGGCCGACGCTCAGTTGTCGTGGGACACGTTGCGGTTGCTCGGATACGGAATGCACGGGCCTCAGGTTGTGCGTGGTCGACAAGAGCGGTCGCTGAGAGTGTTCCGAATTGGGCACGGGTCGCCGACCCAAGCGTCTGAAGAAACAGTCTGTGAATCAGGAGCCAAGCTGAATCTTTTCGGACGAGGCCTCTTCGCGGGAGCGGTGGCCGAGGTCGGCTTTCAGCGCCTCGATGGCCTCCTCCGGGTCAGTCTCCGAATCGAAGACCCGGTCGAATCCGAGCGCCTTGAACGTCTCGCGCGTCTCCTCGAAGGAATCCTGTCCGACAGCGAGGTTGCCGCCGATGTACGTCGTCACGTCCAGTCCTGCCTCATTAATCTGCTGCTGGAACCCCTGACAGTCCTGCTCGGCGTGGCCGTACAGCGACGACACGAGTATCGCCTCGGCGTCGTGTTCATCCGCGGCGTCGATGAACTCCGACTGGGACGACTGGACACCGAGGTTGACTACGTCGAATCCTGCCGCTTCGAACGCTCGTTCCAGAATAGTAATCCCAACGACGTGCGCGTCGGAGCCGATGACACCGAGGATGACTGTCCTCATACAAGACCACCAATGGGTGTCAACTACATAAACCTAATGATAAACCATGATAGATTATGCGAACGGTTCACACACGCTGGGGGAGGATATTAGCCATGATAGCCCAAACGAACCGATAGACACAGTACCTATGGTACGCGACACGCCTCAGCATCTGGCCGAGCCTCGGGTAATGCGCTGGCTGTCACGCCAGTCCACTCGGTGTGGAATCGGCTCGGAACAGCCCGTCTCTCCGTCGTCGGGACACGCATGACGACCATCCGCCGAGCCTTCGACGCTGACGCCGACGGCATCCGCAGAGTCGCACGGGCGGCATGGCACGACGCCTACGACTCGCTGGAATCCGAAGTCATCGACGAGACGATAGCCGACTGGTACGCTGACCCGCTGGGGAGCGCGCTCCACGGGTGGGCTGGCGGCGTCCCTGCCAACGACCTCGACGATATCGAGGCGGTGCTACTGGTCGCCGAGCAGGACGGGGACATCGTCGGGTTCACGCAGGGCATCACCATGCACACCATGGGGACGATGCTGCGGTTGTATGTCCACCCGGACCACCACGGAGAGGGCATCGGGACGGCGCTGTACGACCGACTCGAATCGATGTTCCGAGAACACGGCGTCGAGCAGTTCCGCGCGCTCGACCTGGCCTCGAACGACCGGAGCCGAGAGTTCTTCGAGAACCTCGGCTTCGAGCGGGTCGAGACGCGCACGCTCACCATCGGTGGCGACCCGTACGATGAAGCGGTCTACGCTCGCGAGCTATCGCTCAGTGGCGACGGCGACGAGTAGCCCAGCGTACCGTCAGGCATGGCGCTGTCAGGGTTCCGTTCACCGGACGGAAGCGACGCGGTCCCCGCTCAGATACCGCGGACCGTCTCGATGAGCCCGACGGACTCTAAGGTCATCCAGCAGACGAACATCACATACAGGCCGAGCAACGTGTACGCCTCGCGGTCGGTGAGTTCGAGGTCCGTCCGCGTGAAGACGATGAACACGAGCGTCGCAAAGCCCAGAAATCCCATCGTCGGAATCGCCACGAGGAAGTCGATTGTCGCCCGCCCAGCCAGCAGGACGCCGACCGGAATCGCCACTAAGAGATTGAACGTGTTGCTCCCCAGGACGTTCGTCAGGCTCGTGACGCTGTCGTCGTTTTTCGCCGCCCGGACACTGACGAAGGCGTCGGGAAGGCTCGTGCCGGCGGCGATGACAGTCAATCCCCAGAGGAACGGCGGCGTGTCGAAGATGACTCCCAGCGAAAGCGCACCCTGGACCATTCCCTCGACGCCGACGGTGATGATGACGAGGCCGACTCCGAGAATGCCCCACTCCCGGCTCGGACGGACGCTGTGGGTCTCGTCTGCGACGTGGTCGCTCGCGTCCTGCTGGTGCAGGAAGACGTAGATGCCGTAGGTCACGAGCGGGACGACAGCGAGCGTGGGGGTCAGGATGGCCGCCTGGTTCGTGCCGCCCGGGACGTAGGTCGCCCCGAGCGCGAACACCATAAAGAGGATGAGGACGCTGATAACGTAGAACTGAGCGTCTTTGTGGACGATGTCGCGGGTGGATCGAAGCTCCTCGCTTGAAAGCGCCGCGAGCGCTGGAATCACGAGCAGATTGAAGATCGCGCTTCCGACGATAGCACCGACGCCCAGCGAAAACTCGTCGTGGACGACGGTGCTGATGACGACCGAACTTATCTCCGGAAAGCTCGATCCGACGGCGACGACGATAGCACCGTGGACCGCTACCGGCAGCCCGTAGTACTTGCTCAGTCGTTCGGCGGCCTGCTCGAAGTACCCACTGCCTTTCCAGATGACCACGGTTGCGATGACGATGAGGGCGACCGAGCCAAGCAAGCCAACCATTGTGAACGTATTAGCAGCAGGGGTTCAAGATGTATTCCACTCGCGGTCAGCGCTTGAGGCGTGCAACGAGGGCGTCGTCGGTTTCGTCGACAGCAACCAGGCCGTCGTCCGCGAGGTCGTCCAGCAGGCCGCGGAGCCACTCGCGGCCGTACTCCCCCGAAGGTGCGTAGTCAACGCGCACACGCGGCCCCAGCTTGTCCAGTGGCAGTTCGTCGTACTCCTTGAGCGCCGAAATGACGCGCCCGCGCATCTGTCGACGGCTCCCCTCGAACTCGGGCTGTGTCGGGACATCCGGTGCGGTGAAATCGCCCGTCTCGTAGGCCGAGCACCACTCGCGCCAGGGACACTCCGCGCCGTCACAATCTGGCGTCTTCTCACAGGCGACACCACCGAGTTCCATGACAGCGTTGTTCCAGACCCGCGACTGGCCCTCCGGCATGAGCGCGCTCGCGGCCGCCTCGAACGCCGAGTCGTCGTCCGGCACGTCGAAGGCGCGGTACAGGACGCGCTTGACGTTCGTATCCACGACGGAGTTCCCGTTGTTGAACGCGAAGGAGGCGACGGCGTTTGCGGTGTAGGGGCCGACACCCATCAGTTCGCTGAGACCGTCGGGGTCCCGGGGCCACTCGCCGTCGTAGTCTTCGATGATCTGGCCGGCAGCCTCGTGGAGGTACTTCGCCCGGTTGTTGTATCCCAGCGAGTGGCTGGTCCAGAAGCCTACCACGGCCGAACGGTCGGCCGCTGCCAGCGCCGCCGCAGTCGGCCAGCGGTCAAGAAAGTCCTCCCATGCGTCGACGACCCTGTCCAGCTGGGTCTGCTGACTCATCACCTCGGAAACGAGGATCTCGTAGGGGTCTGTCGTCTCCCGCCACGGGTACGAGCGGTGATCCGCCTCGTACCACTCCACGAGCGCGTCCCGGACAGCCGACGGGTCCGCGGGCACGCCTCCCGGACGGTCCGTCGCTGTCGACTGGTCGGTCATACCCCCGCTTGGCTCTGTCCTGATTTGTGCGTGGCGGTCGGTACCGCTCGTCCGACTGTGCGTCTAGAAAGAACCCCGGTTTGGGAATGGAATCCTGCAATAGCCGGTGGTATCAGTCGTCGGCTTCGGGTCGGCCCCACTCGAACTCGGTTCCGTACCAGTCCGGCTCGTCCTCGCTGAACACGTCCGCGAACACGAACATCGCGCCGTCTGGGTAGGTCGTATCGATGTACAGCCGCCAGCCGTGGGCCTCCGCGATAGTCTTGACGATGGAAAGACCGAGCCCGGTCCCGTCCTCGCTCGTCGTGTGGCCGTACTCGAAGATACTGTCGACCGCGTCGGTCGGTATTCCCGGCCCGTCGTCGGCCACATAGAAGCCGTGTTCCGTCAGTCCGACCGTGACAGTCACTTCCGGGCCGACGTGGTCGGTTGCGTTGCGAAACAGGTTCTCGAAGGCGCGCAAGAGTCGCGTCCGGTCGGCGTCGATGGTTCGACTGCCCGTGACTTCGATGCTAGCGCTTTTGTTGTCGATGTTGTCCCACGCATCGGTGACGACGGCCTCCAGCGGGACCGGAGCCGTCTCCTCGACGCTTGCGCCCTTTCTCGTCAGCGTCAGCACATCGTCGATTATCGATTCGATACGGTCGTGTGCGTCTTCGAGTTTCTCGATGTGGGACTGGAGATCGGCCGAATCCGTCTCCTGATCCGACAGCCGCGTCGCAAGCAGTTCGACGTGTCCCCGAGCGACCGTCAGCGGATTGCGGAGGTCGTGGCTCAGCGTCGACGCGAACTCGTCCAGCCGCTCGTTCTGGCGTTCGAGTTCGCGGCTCGACCGCTCGGCTTCCTCACGAGCCGCCTGAGCCTGTCGAATCTGGCTCCGGAGCGTATCCCGCATGTTCCCGAACGCGTCGTACAGCCGCCCGATCTCGTCCTGCCGAGTGGTCGAGATGTCGACGCCGAGGTCACCCTCTTTCATCGCCTGCGTTCGGTCGCGGAGCTGTACTATCGGTCGAACCGTGTGCCGTCCGAAAAGATACCCGGCGACGCCCAGCGAGACGACTGCCGTCCCGATGACAGCGAGGAATCCCCAGCGGACGAGCCGACTTGGTCCGTACAGCGACTCGCGCTCGGCGCTCGTCGCGACCACCCACGACGTGCCGTTGACCGGCGTGTACGTTGTGACACGGTCTTCAGTTTCGATAGTCGTCGTTCTGCCCGCTGTTGCGGCCCGGAGACCGTCCTGACTGAGAGGCGCAGAACCGCCCTGACCGTCGACAAGCGGGTCTCCGCCTCCGGTGAGCAGTCGCGTCTCAAACCCGCTACGCCCGTCGCGGACCTCCTCGGTTGGGACCCGGGCAACCAAAACTAGTGCTCCGTCCCCATCGGAGACGGGAGTCACGAACGCCATGGAGTGGCCGCCACCGTCCGCGTATGCCGCCGATTGCACTACTGTCTCAGTGCCGGTCGTATCGTTTATCGTCGCCAGTACAGGGGACTTCCACGCGGGTTCGACCGCCCACGGTGCCCGGCCTTCTGTGCTTTCCTCAGTGCTGGCAACAATTAACTGCGAGTCGTCGACGGTAGAGACGTAGTGGAGCGACCGAATCTGTGACGACTCCGCTGTGGCTGCTGTGGTGAGGTACTGCCTGACCTCTGCGGCCGTTCCGGTATCGTACACCCCTGTGGCTGCGATAGCAATAGTCTCCGTCTCCGTGGTCGTCCGCCACTGCTCGATACTGTCGGCACGATGCATGGCCGACGTTTCGAGGTCCGTCGTCGCGTCGCTGACAACCTGTTTCTGTATCTGCAGGTAGCTACCGAAGCCCACGGCTGCGAGTACGACGGCGATTACTGCCAGCGCGACAGCGAACTTCGCCGCGTAGTTTCGCGCGTACACGGCCGGGAGGACTGGGTGAAGCCGCTCTCGCAGCCCGTCGGGCTGGCTTGACCGCGCTGTCTCGTCCCCACCACCTGTCATTATCTGATCTGAATCCTTCAGTGGTCGACCGCTACCCATCGTTATGTTCAACCCATGATATAATTTATCATATGATATACTCACATCGATACGTGTTTTGAGGGAGCAGCCCCAGACGAGTCGTAAGGCGTTTCCTCGCGCTCGTCGTCCCCTTTCGTATGAGCCTCGAAGAGCTACAGGATGATATCGAAGCGGCGTACGGCGACTTCGACGACGAGTTCGATCTGTCCATCGACCGTGAGACGCGTAACGAACTCGCGATGCTGTCAGTCGCCCTCGATCCGGACGACCCGGACGAACTCATCAGGCGGGCGGTTCATATGCTGTTTCAGTCGACCGTCGACCGTGGGACGCTGGATTTCCACCTCCGGTCGAGTTACGACTGCACGTACGACGAGTACCTCTCTGGGATGACCTTCGACCAGATGACCGGGAACGACTTCCCCCAGCAACAGGACAAGGACGACCGGCGCTACCAGTTTTAGATCAGGAGCCATAGCGCCAGCACTGTTGCGATACCAAGGACGACCGAACTCCAGAACGCGACACGCGTGGCGAAGGCACGGTTCGGTCCCGGGGCGGTCAACGCTGCTTTGATCATGATACTGGCGGCCGTCGCGGTCAGAATAGCGACCATCGCCGTCGGCCCATCGATAGCGCCGCCGCGGTACAGCAACACGGCTGAGGTCGTCGCCCCGGCACTGGAAACCAGCCCGCTGAGTGCCGACGTGACGTAGAGGCCTGCCGTTCCGAACTGCGTCTCTGCGAACCCGCCAGCGACCACGACCAGCAGGAACACCCCGCCGAAAGCAAGCGCATTCCGTAGGGAGAACGGGCTTTCAAGCCCCATGTCGACCGTCTCAGACCAATCCGCGGTGTATGCGGCGACAACGACACTGCCGACAATGACGGCCCCGAGCGGAACGATTGCCTCCACTAAGACGCCACGCTCGATGGTGAAGAACACGGTAATCAGGAGATTACGGAGCGCCATCGCTGCGTCGGCCAGCAGAATCGCGGCAACGGCGTACGAGGTTGCGTCCGGCCGCTGTCGAACGTGGTCGAGCATCGTGCCCACCACCGCTGTCGACGACGCGAGACCGCCGAAAAAGCCGGTAACGGCGATGCCACGGCTGCCGTACGTCTGGACGATGGCGTAGTTGACGATGCCGATGCCAGCGACGAACAGCACCATCAGCCAGATAACGCGCAGTTCCACGGCCACGTCGACCAGTCCGCCAGGCAACTCGACCGGTTCAGACGGAAGCAACGGGTAGATGACGAAGGCGATGATAGCGAACTCCGTCGCTGAGCGTAGTTCCTCGCGAGTAAGTCCCCATGCGAGGGAGTGAAGCTCCCGCTTGAGCACCAGCAGCAGCGACGAGAAGACGGCGACCGAAACACCTTCCAGAATGAACCCCTGTGCGACCAGCGCCCCGATACCGTAGGCGACGAGCATCGAGACAGACGTGGTCAGTGATAGCCCCTCTTCTTCCGCAGTGCCGAGAAGCCCCTGCACTGCGAGCAAGACCCCCTGCACGATGACCAGGACGCCGCCGACGACGAGGAGCGCCTGGTTTTCGATCAGCGTGAACACCGCAGCGAGCAGGCTAATCAGTGCGAACGTCCGCACACCGGCCGACTTCTGTGACCACTCCCGTTCGAGCCCCAGAAACATCCCGAGCGCCCCCGCAAGCAGGATTCGAAACACGGTCGTCTGAACCGGCTCCGGAGAGAACTGCAGGAGAATCGACATAGGGCACATACGCGTGACATTAGTTAACAGTTGTTGATACCGGATATCCGCTTCTCGCTCGGCAGTCAGTGGCCGACCAACAGTACAAGCTAGCGATGTGTCTCGTCACTACCCGGGAGCGACAGTCTCACCAGCGACAGTGTGACCTCGTCACAGGTCGACGTACTGGTCTTCCCACTCACGACGGGCGTCGATCTCGCGACGCCCGCGGCGCGTGAGGGTATAAAAGTTGGTCCGGCGGTCGCGCTGGCCCTTCTCAACGAGTCCCTTGTCGACAAGCGTATCGAGGTTCGGATACAGGCGACCGTGATGGATCTCCTTCTCGTAGTACGCTTCGAGTTCCTCCTTGATAGCTAAGCCGTGTGGCTCCTCCCTGCCAGCGATCACGTAGAGAAGGTCACGCTGGAATCCTGTCAAGTCGTGCATCGATTCTCCTATGTAATGATTTAGTATCTATACTGTTAAATATATCGGCCCAGAGAATTTGATATAGTTTCACTATCACTAGGTGTCGAATTTTCTGTATGTAGGCCCTCAGTCATCGTTTTGTCCATACGGTAAATACAGTCAGTATATCATCATTCTCTGGAAACTGATGGCAGCAGTATTATTTGTCACTGTAGGATACAGTTGGCAGAAACACGCTTGATTGGAGCGGAGAGAGTAGTCAACGGCACCGACACTGTGGTATACCTCAGAACGATGACCGACCGGTGACAGAAAAATCACATCAGCGCAGTGGGCGCTACCTCGCGGCACTACTTCCGATAGAGTTTGAGGTGACAGTCGCGCACGGTGGTCAAGGACGAGGGTGCCACGGGCAGCATCGAAGCTGAACTGGCGTCCACAGGACGCGGCGGACACAGAGGTGTCTCTCGGGCGCGACATACCGGAAAGCAGCCACTTTTCAGGTACACAGAAATCGCTCGTATTAGGTCGTTAGCAGCGAAGTAAGTGGAAAGCGGTCGCGAAAAACGCGACCGCTTGCCGCCCTGAATTGGTCCCCGCTGACGCTTCGGCCCTCCAAGCGAAGCGTCACTTGGTCGAATGGGGCAGAATAACTTAAAAGTACCGGCCCCGTCCAGCAGATGTTAGTTATCGAAGTGAATGTGAATGTAAGTTGTAACTAATTTAGATATGCTCCTCCTCAAGCGCCCATCCGAGTGCCCGCTTGTAGTGGGTGAACATCATCCGGACCCGATCGTGGTTCATCTCCTCGTCGTCTAGCTGTTCAACTAGGAACTCGTACTGCTCGCGGATCTCATCTTCCGAGCGCATACGTGGGCGTAGACAGCCCTCACGGAACAATCTTGAGGGCTGCCCTCTCAACGTGACGTATGAAAGTCCGCGGGGAGCGCGAGTGTCAAGACTGTGGTACGCGGTGGCGGTACTACGAGACCGGAAGCATCGCCTGTCCGGACTGTGGCAGCATCCACAGCGTCGGGATCGACGAGCACACCGAGCACACCGATACACCAGCCACGCTCGACCTGACGCCGGTACGGAGCCGAATCGACGCGGACCAGACGCGGGAGATCGCTGACGCGGCAGCGGAGCACTGCCGAGAGTACACGCGCAAGCGAGGATTCATCGACGCGGGCGAGCTTCGACAGTTCGACCAGACGTTCGTCGCCGCAGTCGAACTCCAGCACATCGGCACGCACCTCGCCCGCGAGATGCGACACGGCGACCCGGCCGAGCGGTACTTCTACGAACTGCTCGGCGGGGCTGACGACGGCAATCGTCCGGCCGTCGAAGACGTCCCGTCGGCGCTTCGCGTGCCGTACGGTTTAGCGATGGCGGCCGCTGTCGACAGCTATCAGCGAGACGTACGGACGTATCTGGACGCTCACCCGGACCCCACAGCACGACAGCTCTCCGGGCGGATTCGCGACCATCGAAAGCGGGTCGAGGCGCTGGACGGCGATGTCGACCCAGCGGACGCCAACCGCCTCGTCCACGCAGCCCGGGGCCTGGGGTCGTACATCACCGGTGACGAGAGCGCCTTCGTCAGGGCCGAGAACTGGCTCGCCGGAATCGAAGACGACACCGCCTAACCCCTATCGGAGCCGCCGGAGCAGCGACTCGTCCAGACAGTCCGACGGTACGGACGGTCGCCACGCCACGGCTTCGATGCCCTCGCCGTCGAGCCCGGGGTCCGACGCGAGCGCCGTCGATTCGGGCGTGGCGCGGTAGGTGCCGAAGAAGAACGTCGCCTCGCGTCCGCCGTCGGTCACTGTGACCTCGGTGACGGCGGCCAGTTCGTCGACGGTGATGTCCACGCCGGCCTCCTCGCGCACCTCGCGGCACACGGCCTCCCGGCGGCTCTCGCCGGCCTCGACGCCGCCGCCCGGGAGCTTCCACGTGTCGTCCTCGTAGACGAACAGCACGCGGTCGTCGGGGTCGGTGACGAGCGCGCCCACCGCCCAATGGCGGCCGCGCTCTGTGCGGGCCCGGACCCCGTCGACGCCCGCCGCGTCGGTCTCGCGGGTCACCCGCCGGGTGAGCACGTCACGGTCCCGGAAGGCCGCAAGCGCCGGCATTCAGGGGAGGTCGACTTCGACGTCGTGTTGCAGACCCGCCGCTTTCACCGTGTTGTACAGCAACATCGCGCGGGTCATCGGGCCGACGCCGCCGGGGACCGGCGTGATTGCGCCGGCCTTCTCCTTTGCGCTCTCGTACTCCACGTCGCCGACGAGTTCGTAGCCCTTCTCGGTGTCGGCCTCGACGCGGTTGATGCCCACGTCGATGACCGTCGCGCCCTCCTGTATCATCTCGCCGTCTATCATCTCGGGGACGCCGGCCGCGGCGACGACGATGTCGGCGTTTCGCGTCCGCTCGGCGAGGTCGTCGGTCCGGGAGTGACACACCGTCGTCGTCGCGTTCCCGCCGGGGGCCTTCTGGATGAGCAGGTTCGCCATCGGCTTCCCGACGATGTCCGAGCGACCGACGACGACGGCGTCTTTGCCCTCCGTGTCGACGCCGGCGCTCTCGATGAGCTTCTGGATGCCGTGGGGCGTGCAGGGCTTGTAGCGGGCGTCGCCGGCCACGAGGCGGCCGACGTTCTCCGGGTGGAAGCCGTCCACGTCTTTCATCGGGTCAATAGCTCGGAGGACCTCCCGGTCCTCGACGTGGTCCGGGACGGGCATCTGGACCAGAATACCGTTGACGTCGTCGTCGGCGTTGAGGTCCTCGATGGTGTCGTACAGTTCGGCGGCGTCAGCGTCGGGGTCGATGTCGATGTCGATGGCCTCGATACCGACCTCTTCGCAGTCGTCCTGTTTCATCGAGACGTACGTCTCGCTGGCCGGGTCCTCGGACATCAGCACCGTCGCGAGCGACGGACGATGGCCGGCGTCGGCGAGGCGGTCGATGGACGCGACCAGATCGTCCCGAATCGACTGTGCGACAGCGTTGCCGTCGATAATCTCTGTCATTAGGTACAACGGCGGCGCGGGGCGGTATGAACGTCCCGGATTTCGGTCACCTGCGACAGGCAAGTGCGCTCTCTCTCAGGGACAGTCTGCTTCAGTGACTGACCGGCGCTCCGACCCCTGCTGGATGGCCTGTGTCGCGCCCCCCGGGACAGCCACCGTTATCGCCTGCCCGCCGTACCCGTGGGTCTGGTCGTGCCCCCGGACCACGACACAGCCCACGTCGTCGGGAACCGTAATCGTCGCCGACCGGGCGAACGGGGCCGTCGAGTGAGCGTGCCGGAGGTCCCGGCGGCCAAGCTGGTCGCCCGCCGGCGTTTCGACCTGCCACCAGTTCGCATAGCCGTCCTCACCGTCGTCGTCATGATAGAGTGTTACGTCGAAGCGGTAGTCGTCGCCACCCTTGTCCGCGAGTTCGACGCCGACGACGTTGGCCTCTCGCAGGTCGAGTTCCTCAGCATCGAGTGTCTGACCAGTAGTGGGCCGCTCGGCTGTCGCAGTAACAGCCTCTGTCTCTGACGCCGCCGTTGTGGGTTCTGTTTCGCTGTGTCCGGTTTCTTCCCCTGACTCGCCCTCGAACTGCGTACAGCCGGCGAATATCGGGAGGAAGGGAACCAGCGAAAAGAGCATCTGCCGTCGAGTAGTGTGGGGCATACCAGATGTGTCGGGGAGAGACATGAAAAAGGGAGATACCAGTGGGCGGACAGCAGAATCCGCGCTGCAGGTAGCCTGTCGCTACTCGTACAGCGTGTACTCGTTGGTCATCTCGTCAACGCGGTCGCTGACTTCCGCGACGACATCGTCGTCGTGGGGGGCGTCGACGACTTTGTAGATGAGGTCCGCGACCTCGCGGCAGGCATCCTCGTCGAAGCCGCGGGTGGTGAGCCCGGGTGTGCCGGCGCGGATACCCGAGGGGTTAAAGGCCGAGCGAGTCTCGCCGGGGACGGTGTTGGCGTTGAGGACGATACCGGCCTCTTCGAGGGCTTCCTCGACCTCTTTGCCCGTGGTGTCGGGGTGAGACGGTCGGAGGTCGATAAGCACGAGGTGGTTGTCCGTCCCGCCGGAAACCAGCGAGAGACCGTGTTCTTTGAGCCGTTCACCGAGTGCGACGGCGTTGTCGACGGTCTGCTGGGCGTACTGTTCGAATTCGGGGGCCAGCGCCTCGCCGAAGCCGACGGCCTTGCCGGCGACGTTGTGCATCAGCGGGCCGCCCTGCGAGCCGGGGAAGACGGCGGCGTCGATGTCGTCGGCGTACTCCTCGTCGCACATGATGATGCCGCCGCGGCCGGCGCGGATGGTCTTGTGCGTCGACCCCGTGACAAAGTCGGCGACGCCGACCGGCGACTCGTGGACGCCGGCGGCGACGAGGCCGGTGATGTGAGCGATGTCCGCGAGGTGGTAGGCGTCGACCGCATCGGCAGCTTCCTGAATCCGCTCGAAGTCGACCTCTCGGGGGTACGCGGAGTAGCCCGAAACGATGATGTCCGGGTCGAACTCCTCGGCGTGGTCGTGCAGTCCCTCGTAGTCGATGTAGCCGGTCTCCTCGTCGACCTTGTACTGTTCGACCTCGTACACCTGGCCGGCGAAGTTCGCCGGGTGGCCGTGCGAGAGGTGGCCGCCGTGGGTCAGGTCGAGCGAGAGAATCTTGTCGCCGGGTTCGAGCACGCCGAGGTAGACGCCCATGTTGGCCTGCGAACCGGAGTGTGGCTGGACGTTGACGTGGTCCGCGCCCCACAGTTCCTTCGCGCGGTCGATAGCGAGTTCCTCGACATCGTCGGCGTACTCACAGCCGCCGTAGTAGCGCTCACCGGGGTAGCCCTCGGCGTACTTGTTCGTCAGTTCGGAACTCTGTGCCTCCATCACAGCCTCGCTGACGTGGTTCTCGCTGGCGATCATCGCCAGCGTGTCGTTCTGCCGGCCTCGTTCGCCCTCCAGAGCGTCCGCGACTGCCGGGTCCGCTTCCCGGACGGTTTCGTAGCTCATGTATCCGAGTCAGAACCGATACGACAATAATCTACCCTTTGGTCCGCGTGTGTGACAGTATTATTTCGTGTCCGGTGCCGAATACGGTGGGCGATGAGGACGTGCTGACAACCGTACGTATATATCAGATGACGGTCCACATACTCACATATGGTCACCTGGGGGGTGGCAGGCGAGCGGGGAGGCCGGGACGGCGGTGAAACGCCGGACTGGGATGGGGAAACGGTCGACCCGACCGCACTGGTGCACCAATTACATGATCGAGAAGTCACAGACGGCGAACAGTTGCCACACACTGTCGACGACTGTTACCGTGGGTCCGTCACCGAGTTGGCGCTGCCGGCGGTGGATGCCACGGTAACCCGAGTCGACACTGACACGGACACCGAGACGGTTGATTCACCGACGACGCTTGAGACAGGAGCGTACCTGTTGACGATGCAGGCCCGTGCTGCGGATAGTGGTCAGGAGTCGCCGCTTGGCATCGTTGACGACATTCGGATCCACGTCCGCTTCGACGGGCCGGCATCGCTCCACTCGGCCGGTGTTACCACTGTACTTAGCTTCCAAACGCCGACGAGTATTACCGTCGGGTTCGTCTGGGAAACGAACGCAGAGCGGCCGCATCTGCAGGTCCCTGCGACGCCTGCGGGGCTTGCAACGGCGATTACGCATCTGGGTGGGGCCCATCACACGATGCAGCCGTCCCGCTCGCACCCAGAACTCCGCGGACACCCGCCGATAGTCACGACCGGCGAAACGACCCGTATTCCCGAAACGGTTCGGCAGAACCGTCCCGAGACCGGTATCACGCTCCGTGTTCCGGCGTGCGAGGCGGAGCTGCTCGTCAGCGCACCGCTAGCCTACTATCTCGGGGCGGACGTGGTGGTCGAGTCACGTGATGCCGCACTGTTGACGGCCGAAGGCACGTCCGTGAACCTCTCCTTTGACGCCTGGCCGTCGTTACAGGCCGGCGTCGCGGCGCTACTCCGCAAGGTGTTCTACCTCGACTGTCAGGTCAGACGCGTCGACCCGGCCGAGAGCGGCCCCCGTATCACGTCGGCGCTCTCACTCGACGCGGATACGCTTCGGTCGCTGTCGCCGGCTGGACGGCTCGAACGATACATCGATGTCTCCGACGAGGCCGTGAACTCGATTCTGCCTGAATGGCCCCTTTCGACGTACGTCTCGCCGAAGCCGGAACGGGTCCGCTGCCTTCCGTTCCTCCTCGACCGGCTGAGCCTCATCTACTTGCCGGACAGCTCCCGGCTCAACCGGGATGAGCTTCTCGACAGGACGCTGGCGGATTCGTATCTGAGTCGTGGGTCGGCCGAGCGTCCACCGGTTATCGAGCCGAACCTGCGCGAAGGGCAGTTGCACTCGTGGCTCGCTCCAGGGAACCCGATAGACGCGTGCAAAACGCCAGCGGAGGCGTACCTGAACCGCTACCGGATTCAGAACCGGGATGCCGACGGTCAACGGGTCGCGGTCGTCCTCAACGACGAGGAGATGGCCGACGAGCACACGGATGTCACAGAAATATACCGGGCAGCGGACCTGCCAATGGACGTCCAGGTCAGCGAACTGCTGTCGGTCAACGAACTGGCCGACGTGTTCCAGCAGCCGACCGATTTCGTCCACTTCATCGGCCACTGCGACGAAGAGGGACTGCGCTGTCCCGACGGTAACCTGGCGCTGGCATCGCTGTCGGAAGTCCGAACGCAGACGTTCTTCCTGAACGCCTGTGGCTCCTACGATGAAGGGCTTGACCTTGTCAGACAGGGCGCGGTCGCTGGCGCGGTGACACTTACCGACGTGTTAGACAAGCACGCCGCCCTGGTCGGGACGGCCTTCGCGCGATTGCTCAGCAACGGATTCAGCATCCAACGTGCGCTGGAACTCGCTCGTCGGCGAATAATGATGTGCAAGGACTACGCGGTCGTCGGCGACGGGACCTACTCAATCGTTTCCAATCCTGCACATCCAGCGGTCGTCTGGCTCTCCGAAGGGGAAACAGGCTTCGACGTAGAGTGTACGGTCGTGTCCCCGGAACGGCCCGGCGAGAGCTACCGGCTACCGTTCGACGACAGCGCCGCCCTGAACGGCGAGCAGACGAGCCATTCCCTCGGTGTTTCCGAGTTGGCCGACACGCTGAGCCAGACGTCACTGCCCGTCATCTATGACGGGGAGTTCCACTGGTCCGACGACCTGGCCGCGCGCCTCCGGACGGATTTCTGACGGAGTCCACACTGCCGGGCTCCAGAAGCGAAACCCAGACGGCTGGCGGCCGTTTCAGAGTTCGGTCGTCAAGTAGTCACAATGAGTCAATATTTTGTGTGCAGTTTCTATACCAGATACAGATTTGATACTGTGCTGAAGTCACGGGTTTGCAGAACGGAAAGCAGAGAGACAGCCATTCGTTCTACCGGTTTCATGCGAAATCGACATCAGAACCGGTGGTTCAGTCCGTGAGACGAGCGGCTTCTGCTTAGGACAGTTGACCAATATTTTATCGCCTCTTACCGGTGGGTGTTGTCGGATTGTTGGCGAAATCAACACAGTATGGCCGGTAAAATTAAATATGCTAATACACTAGATACTGCCAAGGGACAATGACCGAAAATCTCCTGCAAGACGACGTCGGTTCTATGTTGACCACGGTGTTTGGGGCAACTGACGAGCCGGTGTACGTCGTGAACCCATCGCGGCGGAGCATCTCGGAGCTTGTATCAACACTGGACGCGGACTCGGACGCCCCCGAAGTTCGGCTGCTGGCCGACGAGCGGGCACTGAAAGATGTCATGGACGATTTCCTCGTTGCGAGTACCGCGGCCGACCTCATCGACGAGGAGCGGCTCACGATGCGACTGCTCGACGACGTGCCGAACCACTCGGTTGCGGTGACTGTCGATACGGTGTATGCGCTCGTGACCATCAGCGACACGGTCGGCGGTCTCGGGACCGACGACGCGGCGTTCGTGGACAACGCCTACGACTACTACGACTCGGCTTGGGAAGACGCCGACGAGTACTCGCTCCGGACGCCGCCGCTCAACCGCGTCCAGAGCACGCTGGAATCCGACATCGGCCCGGAAACCGCGTCGGACTTCAACGACGTTCTCAACTCTCTGTCGACGGCCCGCGGCGACGGCGACGGCCTCGACGAGGTCACCATCAGCCTGCTCGTGGCCGCACGGAACGGTGAACTGCTGTACGACATCAGCAAATGGGGCGAGGATGTCGGGCTGGCGAGCAAGGCGACGTTCTCGCGGACGAAGACGAAACTCGAAGACATGAACCTTATCGACACTGAGAAGGTCCCGATCGACGTGGGCCGGCCGCGGCTCCGCCTGATGCTCGGTGACGACCGGCTCAAAGACGCCGAACCGGACGAGCTGGCTTCCGTGGCCCAGTCCATCCTCGCCGCGTAGGTTTTTCCCGCTTCACCACGAGGGCTTCGGCATGCGAACTGTCGAAGTCGTCGGGCGTGGACCGGCCGTCGATGCACTCACTGCGTTTCTCGCTGATATCGACGTTTCAGTAGCACAGCCGTCGACACCGGCGGACAGCGGTGGCGATCTCGCCGTCGTGGTCGATACCGTCGGGTCGGAGACGTTTGCGGCGTGGAACGACCGAGCGACAGGTGAGGACATGCCGTGGGTCGCCGTCGAACTGGGCGGCGTCGGCGGCGTCCCGGTGACTGACGCCGCGGTCAGCGGGTTCGGACCCGAAACGGGCTGTTTCGACTGTCTCCGGGCTCGGGCCGAGGCCACAGTCGATGACACGGATGAAATCACAGAAGCCCCGGCTGCGGCCACGCAACGATTCGCGGGAGCGCTGGCCGGCCGACTGGTAACCCGGTTTCTCGACGGCAACGCTGCCCTCTTCGGGACGGTCACGGAACTCCCACACACACAGCGGCGGTTCCTGCCGGTCCCGGGCTGTGACTGTGGCGAGACGCCGAGCCGCACCCTCGACGACGGTCGCCAGACGGCCCCGGACAGCGAGGCGCTCTCACGGGCAGAGCTGGGCCTCGACGAGCGGGTCGGTATCGCCACGGAAGTCGGCGAGGTCGAGTCGTTCCCGGCGCCGTACTACCTGTCGACGCTCGCCGACACCACCGGATTCAGCGACGTGTCGGCCGCCGCCAAGGCCGCCGGTGTCGCTATCGACTGGGATACAGCATTCATGAAAGCGCTTGGCGAGAACTACGAGCGGTACGCGGCCGGCGTCTACCGAGACGGGAAACTGCAACGCGGGACGGTCACCGATGTTCCGGACGCCGTCACACCCGATGCGTTCGTGAGGGATGAAGCCGAATGGGACGACTCGACGCCACTCCGCTGGGTCCCGGCGGAAAATCTACTGACCGACGACAGTCGGTCGCTGCCCGCCGAAACCGTCTACTATCCGCCGCCATCGGACGCTGTCAGGCCGGCAACGACGACCGGACTCGGACTCGGAAACACCGTCACCGAGGCACTGTTGACCGGGCTGTACGAGGTCATCGAGCGTGACGCCGCGATGCTGTCGTGGTACTCGACCTTCGAGCCGCTCCGGGTGGCTGTCGAGGACCACGAGCAGTACGACACGCTCCGACGGCGCGCGACATCTGAGGGGCTCGACGTGACGGCACTGTTGCTGACACAGGACGTGGACGTGCCAGTCATCACTGTCGCACTGGAACAGGACGAATGGCCGCGCTTCGCGCTCGGGACCGACGCAGACCTGGACCCGGGTGCGGCCGCCGTCGGCGCGCTGGAGGAGGCGCTCCAGAACTGGATGGAACTCGACAGCATGGGTCTCGAAGCGGCCATGGACGCACAGGGCGCTATCGGGCGCTACGCCAAATCGCCCGGCGCGGCGGCCGACCTGACGGCCACGGAGACGGCGGTCCCGCTGGATTCGCTTGGCCCCGACGCAGACCTCTCCGACGAGGCGGAGCTAGAGACGCTGTGTGACCGGGCGGCCGATGCGGGGCTCACGCCACATGGGGCACGGCTGACGACGCGCGACCTCGAACAGCTCGGCTTCGAGGCAGTCCGCGTCGTCTGTCCGTCGGCACAACCGCTGTTCTTCGGTGATTCGTTCTTCGGCGAGCGGGCCGAAGCCGTGCCAGCCGATTTGGGCTTCGAGCCGCGACTCGACAGGGAGCATCATCCGTTCCCCTAAGCGCGGCCCCAACAGCAGTTAAATGCCGAACGTCGCCCGCAGCATATCCCGCGTCCCCGGCCCCAGACCGACTGCGGTGACGGCGATAAGCAACAGGAGCGCGTACCGTGGGCTGTCGTCGATGAACTCCTGATTGAACAGCGAGACGACCAGCGAAGCGACGGCGAGCTTGACGATCAGGAACGGCCACGACGTGCCGATGGCGGCCGAGAGGCTGGCCGGCTGAAGCGCCTCGGTGGCTTCGATGATGAACTCGTTGGCCGGGTGTTTCGGGTAGTACGTCAGCGGGACGTTGAGGGCGTCGAGCCAGTCGGCCAGCAGGACGTTCGCGACGCCGTCGATTGCGTGGCCCCAGATGACAAGCAGGCCGATATAGCCAGTTCCGTTGTTCAGCGCCGGGCGGTAGGACTCGAATAGACGGTACAGACCGTACGACAGCGCTGACGCCAGCATGACAGTCGTGATAAGAACTGACGGATACAACGTCGCGTACTCACGGGTAAGGGCGACAAACGTGAGGTACAGGAGCGTCACGGCGACGAACGCGCCGCCGATAGCGCCGGTCGTCCGGTAGTAACTATCGATGACGCCACGCTGTTCGAGGTCCACGCAGGCGACGAGGACGAGCAGCGTCAGCAGGAACACCGTCCCGTAGATGACGGGACTGATGATGAGCGAACTCAGCGGGTACTCGACGATGGGTGTAACCCCGGCATCGACCGCGCGGTCGGTCGCGTCCTCGACGGTTCGCAACGCGCCGCCGAGCAGCATGAACGGCACGAACGCGAAGTAGAGCTTCGGGTCCTCGGCGATGTCCAGTCGCTCGAGGAGGAAGTAGACGCCGACGAGCATGTACACCAGAATCAGCATGTAGCCAACCTCGGAGACGATAGTGTACCCCGGCTCAGCGATGAGCCGCCCCTCCTGAATAGCCGCGCTACAGCCATCGTATAGCGGCTGTGGGCCGGACGCAGTCATTTCGGCACAGCTGGCCGACTTGGCGTCGGCGTACACTGGCCCCCAGAAGTACTGCCAGAGGAACCGATCCCAGACGGCCTGTGGAGCGGCCATAACGGCCCCGACCGCAACGAGGAGAACTGCAACGAAAGAGCCCACCCAGAGCTGGCCGGGCCCGTACTCATCGACGGCTCGCTCGAACGTTTCCATGGCCGAGTGACCGGTGGCAGGCGGTTTCAGCGTTCCGGTCCAGTGTGCGTGGAGCGAAAGTCCGCGAGCCAGACGCGGCGGGGTTTGGATGCGAAAGTAAGTTTACTCTCCTTCGAGCGCCTCGTTGCCGGCCGCTACGAATGCCTCGTGTGTCTCGCCGTTAGAGGCGACGACAGAGTCGCTGTCGTGAGTCCAGGGCTCGCCATCGAGGTCAGTGACTGTGCCGCCGGCCTGTCGAACCATCTGGACGCCGGCAAGCGTATCCCAGGGTGCCATCGGGCGCGTGCAAACGAGTCCCTCAAGCGCCCCGTCGGCAACGTGTGCCAGCGTTGCCTGGAACGACCCCAGCCGGCGGATGTCACCGAATCGGTCGCCGACGGCACTGCACAACCGACCGAACTCGTCCCTGTCATCGCGGTCCCACCAACCGACGGGAGCCACAGCAAACGTCTCCGGGTCGGTTCGGTCACTTACCGAAAGCGCAGTCCCGTCTCGCATCACATTTTCAGGGCCGGCCGCGTAGAGGTCGCCATACGAGGGGAGATAGGTCACCGATGCGACCGGGTCGCCATCGACGACCGCACTGACGGCGGTCCCCCACAGGCGCATTCCACGGACGTAGTTTGCCGTCCCATCGATCGGATCGATTACCCACACAGAGCCGTTACTTGGGATGGTGTCGACCGCTTCGGGCTCGTAGTCGGCCTCGGGCCCGGCTCGCGTCGAGAGGGCTTCCTCACAGAGGAATCGGTCGCCGGGAAACGCTTCCAGAACAGTGGCGACGACCTGTCGCTGGGCGTCGCGGTCCGTCTCCGTCACGAGGTCGTTTTTGTTGGCCTTCGACTCAACGTTGAGGTCGCCCCGGAACTGCTCCCGCGCTACGACACCGCCAGACCGGGCCGCTCGCTCGGCGACTGCCGCCCGGTGGCTTGCATCTGTCATACCTGACGCTGGACCGCCCTCATTCAAACCGTCTCGCCTTCCAGCAAAACAGGACCACCACCGGCGATAGGTTACTCTTCCTCGACAGCCTCGTCAACAGCGTCGAGAATTGCTTCGGCGATGTCCCGCGCCTCGTTGGGTGTGTACAGGACCTGGTTCCCCAGTGACTGTTCAATGCGGACGTAGCCGTCATCGTCCTCAATGGAAAAAAACGCCGTATTCTCCAGTGGTGGCACGTGCAGGCTTGCCCCCTCGGACTGATCTGTGGCCATGGTATCGTTTAACACATACGATGGCTTAAATCTACGGTCGGAACATCGGCACCCGTCCAATTACAAAAATTAATAATCAGACCCCAATGACTTAGACTTATGCCGAAAATGTACAGCTATGGCATCGATACGCGGGGCACTCCGGTTCAGCAAGGACATCTCAGTTATCATGTTTTTAGGAGCTGTTTACATCCTTGGATTAAGCGTCGCAACGCTGATCAGCGCATCGGAGGACCGACTGCCACGGGTACACGCTGTTGGCGGCGAAATCCGGAGTCGACTTCGCCGGCCAGTGTAAGATACCCAGCAACCGAGTCGCCACAGAACGGTCAGTTGGCACACGGTGTCAGGTCATCACCGATGAGTGTCGTTCAGATTCGACGAGTTTCAGCGACCGTAGGCGATAGCCGAGACCCACTCACGTGTCTTTAAGCACGAAGTCCGGCGTACTGCGACTATTGCCAACGTGATGTCCTGTTGGAACCTAGTTCATATTGATTGAGATATCTGTAAGTAAAACACATTCCTGATTCAGTATATTCATCTGATAAATGCATGATTCGCAACGTACATTAGTGCCTGAATAGTGTTCCTTACTGATAGGTGCTCATTACACAATACCGTCATGGTTCGAAGAAATTGTGACCAATCAGGGAAATATGAGTGGTTTCGTCCCAACCATTGTTATTAATTATGAATTACCTCACCCAACAGCTTTATTATATGTTGCTTTGACATGACGTTCTGTGTGGGAACAATGCGGTACCTGTCAGAATTCAGCCATTGATATCAGATAAAATGGGGCCTACTAGCCGTATTCGCAGAAAGCCGACCAGGGGAGTGGAGAGTGCATGCTACTAGACGCACCAGTTACAGCCGAGGTACGGGAATGACAATACAAGCAAATCAGGCAAACCAAGCGAATAAACAGGGGACTGCAGCCAAGACTGCAGACGAATTTCTCGTCACACCGGAGAGCGAAGTCACGCCGGTTTTGAGCGTCGTGATGCCGACTCTCAACGAAGAGAAAGGAATCGTCGAGTGTATCGATCGGATCAAAACAGCGGTATCCGAGTTGCGCGTCCCAACTGAGATTATCGTCAGCGACAGTTCGACCGACGCGACACCGGAGCTAGCCCGCGAGCGGGGGGCGACAGTCGTGACCCCTGACGAACCGGGCTATGGCTACGCGTATCGCTATGCGTTCGACAAGGCGCGGGGAGAGTACATCGCGATGGGCGATGCCGACACGACGTACGATTTCGAGATGATTCCGCAGCTTCTCGAACCCGTCAAGAACGGTGACGCGGACATCTGTATGGGGAGTCGACTTGAGGGAGAGATTCGGGACGGGTCGATGCCACCGCTGCATAAATACGTCGGCAATCCACTGTTGACGCGGTTCCTGAATACGTTCTATGGGGCCGGTGTAAGCGACGCCCACAGCGGGTTCCGCGTGTTCACCAAGGACGCGCTCGAAACGCTAGAGCTAGAGACGACCGGCATGGAGTTCGCCAGCGAGATGATTATGGAAGCCGGCGCGAACGATCTCACCATCGAAGAGGTCCCGATTATCTACCACGAGCGTGAAGGCGAGGAAACGCTCGACAGTTTCAGTGACGGCTGGCGACACGTCCGCTTTATGCTCGTAAACGCGCCGGATTACCTGTTCTCGTATCCGGCTCTGTTGCTCGTCTCTGCCGGGGCACTGTTGATGTCACTGTCAATCGCCCAGCTGTCGATCAGTGGCGTCAACTTCGGCATACAGACGATGGTCGGCGGGTCGCTGCTGGCAATCGTCGGGTATCAGGTCTGGACGCTCGCACTGTTCAGCTCCATCGCCGCGAACCCGATCAACAAACCCGAGGGGCTACTCGTCGGGATGATACGGGAGCAGTTCCAGCTGGAACACGGTGCGTCCATCGGCATTCTCGCGGCTGCAGCCGGGATTCTGTACCTCGGGAGCGTGTTCGGACAGTGGCTGCTCGTCGGCGAAGCGGCGTTGCCGTCAGCCACAGCGACTCTTCTGGCCTCGACAGTCGTCGTACTCGGACTACAGACCGTGTTCGGGTCGTTCTTTATGAGTATGCTCGCAGACAGCAGCTAACCGTCGACTATCCATTTTCGGAACGAATCAGTCCTGCGTACACCTGCTAGCGCACGCGTTTTCCGCACACGCAACGTCGGGCTGCGTTCGGTTCTCGGCAACAAACTGCCACTCGTTTCGGCCCACGCTGTCGGTACCGTTCGAATAGGTGAGCTGTCTGTACAGTCCGTTGTAGTTCATCACGCTATCGTACTCCGTTCGGGAGTAGCGCTCCTCATCAATGCCGTCCTGGTGGGCGTCGAGGCCCATCGCGTGCCCGAATTCGTGCATGAACAGCGAAGCGGTGATTTTCGTCGAATCGAATCGCTCCATCGCCGCGACCTCAGGTCGTCCCGCACCGACGTAGTAGTCGTCCCCGTTGTAGGCGACATCGTCGGTGAGCAGGACGTAGTAATAGCCGTCAGAACGGTGCTGTGAGTGGTTGGCCCGGAAGTCATAGATGTCGTTTCCGGCCCCAGCGCGGGATTTCGAGTAAACCGTCCCGTTGGCCGAGAGGTTCGTATCGTCCGTGGCGAGATGGATATCGATCCCGGTGGAGCCGTCGGGGTTCGAAACAGGTGCCTCCGCAAACGTCTCCACAATGGACGTCTGGACCGGCTCGCTGAGCGTCGTTGACTCCGTGGAATCAACCTCGACGTAGATATCCGTTCGGAGTGGGTCCGCATCGGGAATCGCCTGCTCGCAGCGGACTTCCATGCCGTCCGGATAGCCGTCGCCGTCCGTGTCCGCTTTGGCCGGGTTAGTATGGTAAACGGACCGCTCTAGCGAATCCGCCAGTCCGTCGCCGTCTGTATCAGTGGCGTTCGGACCGGCCTGTACCTGCTGTCTGCTCGGCGTATCGGCCCCACCACCGCTAGTAGTGTTCACCTGTGGCGGCACCCCGGCGGCTGGAAGCACGACGCCAGCGAGAAGCAGCATGGCGAGGACAACGGCACCGAAACGAGCCATCGAGACGGTACGGAGCCAGAGGTGGCTGGTGTCGGCACAGTTACCTGGTTTTTCAGACTCAGTATTAAGATTGATTCCAGAAATTGCACTCATACAGGCTCCCGAAATTCGAGATAGAATAGACATGAGTGGTACCTATACCCCCATATTTTCGATTGGCGGTTAAGAAGGTGATTCTCCAGATATCAATATCAATTTCGATAGTAAGGACATGCATAACTCAGAGGGCTCCGGCTGTGTCTGTCGGTATATTCAATGGGCTCGGTTCAGTAACGGAAGGTAATGCGTGTCACCCGACGGTTCTGGCTCACACTCACTGCTATTGGTAGTCTCGTCGTGGGTGGTGGGGTGCTCGATGCACCCGTATTGGTGGTCGGTGCTGTCGGGCTCACAGGCTGGCTGCTCGCAATGCAGTTTGCGTTCGTGCGTAGCGTTTCACGACTCAGTGACGGACTCACGGTGAGCCAGTCACTCGACCGTGCCCGGGTACAGACCGGCGCCGAAACGACGTACACACTCGAAGCATCAGTTGACGCCGCCGGCGAGCACCTGCCGCTCTCTGTCAAGACAGCGATTCCACTCGTCGCGCAGATGGAAGCGGGCCCCGCTCCAACGGTCACTCTCGACACATCGATGCAGTCGTCGTCGGTGACACTCCCGCTCACCTGGGAGACAGTCGGGGAGTATACAATTCCTGGCGCCACAGTGACGGTTAGCGACAGCACCGGGCTGTTTACCCAATCGTTCACGACGGCACCAGGTCCCGAAGTGGTCGTTGAGGCACCGTCGGTCGGCCCGATTCACGTTGGGCAGGGTGGGAAACAACTGCTACGCGGTGTCGGCGAGCACGATGCCCGCGGGCGGACAGGTGGCATCTCAGCCGAGGAAATCCGGAAGTACGTCCCGGGCGACGCACTGAAATACGTCGACTGGAAGGCGACTGCCAGACTAGACGAGGCACACGTCCGCAATTACGAAGCCGAGGGGAACCGTAGCGTGGTACTCGTCCTTGACCACCGTCAGTCGCTGGGTGGCGGTACACCTGGCAACACGAAGCTAGAACACCTCAAATCGGTTGCAGCGGCCTTCCAGCAGCGTGCCGAAACGATCCGCGATCCGCTAGGGTACCTGACTATTGGCGACGCGGGCGTAACGGAAACGAGACTCCCAGTGGCGAGAACCGAAGCCTACAGATCGTGCCAGCATCGGATCAACGACCTTGCCGCCGAAGCTGAACCGCCGGCAACAGCCCATGCAACAGCGGCTGCCACCGGAAGAGTAACCGGGGCAGTGAATCTAACAGCTGACACACAATCGCCGATGGAAACGATGCTGCTCGCGTACCGAAACGCTACCGGATCGAAACGACACCTCCCCAATCAGCCGCTGTACAACGGTTTTCAGGCGGCACCGCAGGAAATACGTAGCGCGGATCTGCTGGTCATCTGCACCGACGACAGCAGCCCGAGCGAACTACGGAACACAGTTGGGCTGGCGAGACGCAACGCAACGGAGGTCATTGTGTTTATCACTCCATCAGTGGCCTTCGATACCGACCTCCTCACGGACCTCGATACCGCTTACGACCGGTATCGGACTTTCGACCAGTTTCGGCGTAACCTGAACGATATCGACTCGGTGACTGCCTACGAGGTTGGGCCCCCGGACCAGATCTCGACTATTCTGTCCGCCGGCCCAGCCAACACAGACCAGCGGGAGTACGCATGAGTATGACACTGAACTCGACGAGACAGTCGCGCCGATCACTACCGACCGTGCTCGGCCTGCTGGGCATCGTCGGAGCGACAGGCGGGCTTCTCCTTGGTGGACCAGTATGGCTTGGCCTCGTCGGTGTTGTCCTCGGCGGCCTCTACCTGTCCGGAACAGCCGTTCTCGCGGTCGTGCTTGGACAGATAGCGCTCGTCACAGTTGAGACACCGTCACTGCTCTCACTCGTCCTTGTCGAAGGCGGCCTGTTCCTCACATTGCTTTCGGTCGCTACCGAGGCACCTGACAGTCGAATCGCCAGCAGCCTCGTCGCGCTTGTCGTTCCGCTGCTTGGCGGCGTCGTCTGGCTGTCGGTCTGGCGCTGGACCCTAGACCCCCTCAAGGTTGGGTTCGCCATCCTCGTCGGGACTGCCATCGTCGGCTATCTGCTCCATCGCTATCTGCTGATAGAACTCGACATTGTGACTGAAGATGTCGCTTCGGATCGTGATTTCCAATGAGTCAACCTGAGCCCTCGAAACCGGATATGACAGCCGATGATACCGACCAAGAGACCGATATTGTGCGGGACCGCCAGACACTCGAAGCGGAGCTTGAAGTGCTGCGGGAGGAGAACCGTCGGTTGCGCGGATCGTACGCGCGCGCGAAGCAGGCAACGTTCAGACGGACCGCAGTCGGCTTTTTCGTAGTCGGCGGACTATCTCTCGTTGCGGCGTTTGTCTTTCCGGCCCTGCAAACCATCTTCATCGCGTTCGGCGGGACCGGTGTGTTCGCCGGCATCGTCACGTTCTATCTCACTCCCGAGCGGTTCGTCTCGGCGTCGGTCAGTGAGACGGTGTTCAACACGCTGGCAGATGTCGAACAGCACCTCGTTAGCGAACTGGAACTCCAGACTGAGACGATATATGTCCCAACAGCAACCCATCCGGAGACGGCTGCGCGCCTGTTCGTCCCCCAGCACGTCGAGTACACGGTTCCCGACCCGGAGCAGTTAGGAGAACTGTTCGTCACAGGCGGTGAGGCAGAGCAGGGAATATCGCTCCCCCCGACTGGTGATCGTCTCTACACCGAGTTCGAACAGGCGATGTCAGGCACGTTCGGCACCGATCCCGAGGCAATCGCGACACAGCTGACTGCAGCCCTGTCCGAGCAGTTCGAACTCGTTGATGACACGACAATCGAAATCGATAGCGAGAACCGAACCGCTTCTATCGCCATCGACAATCCGGCGTTCGGCACCATTCACCAGCTAGATCACCCAGTGGTGTCCCTGCTTGCGGTGGGATTTGCCACAGGCCTTGAGCGACCGGTTACCGTCGATACGCGCGACGACGACCGGTTCAGCAGTGTCGTGACCGTCTCGTGGGACACACCCGAACAACCATCGACACGGTCCAGTGACGCGGCAACCCCGGAACAGGAGATGGCACCAACTCCGGAAACCGACTGACTGCGGTCCGGGCGCTATTCGAACTCGCGTTTCGTTCCGCCGTCACCAACTGCCGTTTCGACGCCTGTACTGTGGTCGGTGTCGGACCCGGGCGGCGTGGTCGACTGAAGGATCTCTTCAATAACCGTTTCGGCGCTTATCTGGCTTAGTTCGGCGTCACTGCTCATAATGAGACGATGGCGCAACACCGGGAGCGCCATCTCTTTCACGTCGTCCGGAATGACATATTTCCGGCCGTTCAGACGAGCGACCGCTTTGGCTGTATTCTGCAGCGCGATTGTCGCCCGCGGCGAAGCCCCGTGAATGACGTTTCGATGGTCCCGGGTCGCGCCAACGAGCGCGAGAATGTACTCCTTGATGCTGTCTTCGATGTGCGTCTCAGGAACTACCGCCCGAGCGTCCAGAAGTTCGTCTCGGGAGAGCACCTGTGAGATAGAGTCCGCATCGAGCGCCGGGTTCGCGTCGAACCGGTCCAGTATTGCGCGCTCCTCATCGGAGTCGGGAATCTCAGTGACGAGTTTCATCTGGAATCGGTCGCGCTGTGCCTCCGGGAGTTTGAACGTCCCCTCCATCTCAAGCGGGTTCATTGTCGCTACGACGGTAAACGGCGTCGGGAGTTCGAGCGTCGACCCCTCGATAGAGACCTGCCCCTCCTGCATCGCTTCGAGGAGTGCGCTCTGTGTTTTCGGCGGCGCACGGTTGATCTCGTCAGCGATGACCAGGTTGGTAAACACCGGCCCCTTCTGCAGTTCGAACTCCCCGTTTCGCTGGTGATACACCGTCGTGCCAGTGATATCCGCCGGGAGCAGGTCAGGCGTCATCTGGACCCGAGAGTGCTGGAGGTCAGTCGCGTTGGCGACGAGCGTGGCAATCGTGGTTTTCGCGACGCCGGGGACCCCCTCCAGAAGCACGTGCCCGCGTGTGAGCATTGCGACAGTAATATGTCGAAGAACCTGCTCGTTACCGATAAGAACTGTTTCCGTCTCCTCTCTGAGACGGTCGTACAGTACCGACGGATCAGTCATTACGTTGACGTTCAGGCCGCTGTTTAATAACGGCTTCCGTTACTCGCTCCACCTGAGCGGCCTCCCAGTCCGGGTGACGGGCTCTGAGATACTTCTTGACGCCCTCTCGGGACAGGTGTGGGTTCGGCTCCCGGCCCCGCGCTTCGCGAAGCCGCTCCCGAAGAAACGCATCGAGACGACGGTCGTACGCGAAGAGCGCCCCGACCAGTGCGACGCCACAGAACAGTAACAGCACGTCAGACCGCTGCACTGCGAGGACGGCAGCGGCCACTGGCGGAACGCTACCGGCGTGTGAGTAGTCTAGCAATGCGGTATCGTGGTCGGCAACGAGGTTCCTGGCAAAGCGACGATTGTCACCCCGGTCAAGCATCGCATTCACGAAGAGACTCGGGTCACTGACGGCAATGACTCGACCGTCGCCCACTGATTCGCTCGTGACGACGGGTCGAGACGCTAACTGCTCCTCGCCGTCGAGTGCGCCGTTGCCGTCGGTGTCGAGATAGGCGTATTCGGAGGTGGTGACGAGCGTCGTCGCGTTGCCGGCCCTGACAGTCGTGCCGTAGTTGAGGACAATAGTATCGACGCCCGCTGTCTCCGAGTAGTTGCCGACCGGTGTCGCTTTCGGGAGCGAGGCGTTCCGGTAGTAATTCCGGTTGTCATACACTGGCCGGCCATCGAAGCGTGCATCCGCCCCGACAGCAGCAAGCAGGTCATTTCCGTGTGGGCGGTAATCCTCGGCAACGACGAGTGTCCCGCCGCTTCGGACGAACTCAGCGATTCGTGTCCGCTCGCTGGACGAGTACGGCTCCGCCGGCGAGAGAACAACCGCAACAGTGTCGTCCGGGTCACTGGCCGGATACTGACTCACGTTCGTTCCGACAGTCACGTTTGCACCGGCGTCAGCTGCGACGGTTCGGAGTTCGTCTGTCCCGTCCCACTGGGAGTTATACGCACCGAACGCTGGTGAGGACGTACTCGCAGCGTAGACGAGTGCGATGACCGTGAATGCGGTGTAGGCGGCGAGTAGTAGCTGTGGGAGCGTGAGCGACGGGAGCCAGGAATCGTCGGGAGACGGTGTCAGTGCCATCAGACCAGCCCCGGTGGTAGAATCGCAAGGATCCGCTTGATGACTACGTAGGCAAAGCCCACCAGACCGATTCCGATAAGCCACCAGAGTCGTCGCCGCCAGCGCGGCGAGACGGTCTGCGGTGCGACCAGTTCGACAGTGACGAGAAACCCGATCAGCGAGATGACGAAAAACAGCTCCAGCGTCAGCGCATCCAGCAGGGTCAACACGAGGATGCTACCAAGCACCCACATGAGATGCCCGTAAATGAACTGCTGGCGCTGTCGGGTCGCCATACAACGGCGTTCTTGTCGGCAGACAGTCAAAGTTCCGACCGACAGCCGCCAGCAGAGAGTGGTTTATCTGACATTCTAGCAGTGAGAGTTAGTCGTCGCTAGGCTGTTTTTCGGTACCCGAATCGTCATCGGGCGTCCGCGTTCGGTCACCGCTCGGAAGCAGCGAGACTGGTGACGCTGTCAGATACGGCACCGTTGCGACGAGGGCACCGAACAGGGCGAGCGAGACGCCGCCGACGAAGATCGCTGCGAGGATTGCCGGCGGTGTCCGCGCGGAGAGACGGAACCCGAAGAAGACGAGCCAGCCAGCCCGCTCCAGCAACTGCAGTGCAACGACCGACAGGCCGAGCGCGAGGCCAGTTGCCGGAATCGCGATACGAGCGATGTCGGCCAGAATTGTCCGCAGAATCCGCCACTGCGTCGCGCCGGTCGAGCGGTGGATGCCGATAGCCTGCCGACGCGCGTGGACCCCCTGTGCGAACGTCGCTGTGGTACTGCCGACGGTACTCAGCGCCGAGAGGACGACAAGGACACCGAGAATCAACTGAACGTTCCCGAACACGCCTTCGACAGACCGTTCGATGGGTGTGCCGGACGCGTACGACCCGCTACTTGCCACTGCAGATGCCAACCGGCGGTCACCGGTCACCTCATACTCCGCTGTGGTGAGGGTCGTCCCGTTGGCTGTCACTCGATAGGTGTACGTTCCGGGCTGGCCGCGTCCGTTATCCGGTGCGAACCGCGTTTGGGTGGCGTTTCCGGGCGGCATGTAGACGGTCCGGTTCCGGGAGACACCGGGACCGATGACGCCAACGTTGCGTGTGATCGGTTCTTGCCAGGGATTCGCGAGCCCGACCCTGAGCGTTGGCGTCGTCAAGACCGACCCTGACGACGGCGATATCGACAGCTCCCCGTACAGTTCCCGCTCCGTTCCACGGACGATCTGAATGTCGTGTGTCGCCGTCTGGGTCCCGGACCGGGCCGTTATCGTGTAATTCCCCGGTTCGCGTGGCAGGGGAACGACGGCGACACCGCTCGACCCAGTTCTGAGCGACGGCCCGTTCACTGTGACAGTGGCGTTTGAAACCCGCGCTCCAGTTTTCGTGACGACAGGAACGGAGAGCCCCGACCCGGGCGGGGCCTGTGACGGCAACTGGTTCGGTATCTCGATAGCGTTCGGCGAGACGGCGGTCACTGAATGGGTGTACTCCCCGGCAGTAGCGTTTGCGGTCCCCTGCTCCGACGCCCTAAAGGAGACAGTGCCACTCCGTTCCTGTCCCGGCGGGACTGTCACGGTTGTAGTCCGCTGCTCGCCCCGATACCGAACTGTGACATCCCGGTCCGCCCGCTCGTTACCGACGTTTCGGACGGCGACGGTGAGATTGACTGTATCGCCCTCTGTGACACGCTCCGGGCCTGAAAGCCCCGTCACGACAGCGCCCGACCGGTTGGCGGCGACACCGTCGGCGTCGTCGATCCCTGCGACCGACCCTTTCACGCGAATCATGTGGACCTGACCCGGCCCAGTCGCCAGGTCAGCCGCGGAATCAAGCGGCAGGATGAGCAGGTCATCGAGCGTCCTGTCAGCGTCGTACCGCCCGACGACGGTGACACGGCGGACCCCGGGCTTGACGCTTCCGCTGACGGTCAGTTCGTCCCCAACCTCGACATCAAGCGTTCGTGCGAGATCGCTCCCGATGACGGCCTCGTCGTACCGCTGTGGTCGCTGGCCTTCGACCAGCGTGGCACCGGTGACGTTCGCGAACGCGTCGTACTCCGCCCCGTGAGCCATGTACGGCTGGCCGTCCGAAACCTGAGCGTAGATGATTTCGGGGCTAGCCGGGGTCCCGTCAGCCCGCAGAGCCGAGGCGTATTCGGCATCGAGGCGGCTGTTCAGCGGGTGGGGTGCGCCGGCTTCGGTGATGGTCCCGGAGCCGCCCGCCCCGCCGCCGAGCGGAGACGCGAGGCCGGCCAGTGAGACGACCAGCAGGAACGTGATGCCGAACACGGTCAGCGTCGCCGCCGTCGGGACGACCGAGCGCCACGAGAGGAACGTCGGTGTGACCCAGTTCCGGAGCCTCGCAAGCCCCGACTGCCCGGACTGTCCGGATCGAGTATGGCGGCCCCCGAGGGCAGCCGGCGGGCGAGTCGCTGCCGGATAGGCCGCGAGCGCGCCGGCCACCAGCCCCATCAGAACAAATATGCCGGCGACGCCACCGACAACAGTGGCGCTTTGCCCGGTGACCGTGATATCGAGCGCGATTGGGAGTCCAACGTAAATGGCGACGTTGACAAGCGCTTTGATCAGAATGAGTCCGACGGCGTAGCCCAGAACAACGCCAGTGGTCACGAGGAGACCAGCGCGGAGCGTAAACAGGAGTCCCACGCGCCACCCCGACGCGCCGGTCGAGCGGATGACCCGAATCGCGTCGAGTCGGTCGCGAACGCTCATCCGCGTGACGTTGTAGACGACGATCAGGACCAGCAATCCGCCGGCGGCCGCGGCGATACCAAGCGCCCAGAGGACCTGCTCCAGACCGCCGAGGACGTACAGGAGCGCGCTGACCAGCGGTGCCCCTTCGCTGGGCAGACTCCCCAGTCCGGTTCCGCTCGGGCTATGATTCACAACGAAGTAGCCGGTGACGCCGACCTGCTGTGCGGTCGAGGCGTTCGCCACGTACCACTGATCCGAGAGAAATGTCGTCCCCCGTTCCTGTGGCACGACGGTGAGCGAAACGGTGCCGTTCGAGCCGCTTACCGTCCGGGTTCGCTGCTGGGGAACCGGTCCCCGACCGTCAACGCCGCCCGGAATCGTCGGTAATCGCCCCTCCTGCCACTGGGCCGACCCCTCGATGAGCACGCGTGGCGTATCGGGCGGGATTCCGACGAGACGAACGTTGGTCTCGTTTACCGTCGCCGTCGCTGTCGGGAGGACGGTGACATCCCCACTGGTTTCGGGCGGACCGTTGTCCGCGTCGTGATAGGTGACAGTCCCGGAGTTCGCAAGCGGCTCGGCGAACGTTTCCGAGTACGTGACGGCGGTGAACAACAGCAGGACCGTGCCGATGAGAAACGCGGCCGTTACCGCGACGACGACGACCGTGAGCCGATCACGTCTGGACCAGCGAAACAGGAGGGCGTTTCGGTATCCCATCGGTTCGTTAGTTCGTCTCCGTGGACGGGCTCGCGTCCGGTGTCGAGGCGGCATCAGAAACGAGCGTGCCGCCGCGAATGAACAGCCGTTCGTCGAACCGCTGTGCCAGTTGCGGGTCGTGGCTGATGACGACGAGGGCGGTCTCCGTCGATTCCTTCATGCTGAACAGGAGGTCTAGCACCGACTCGGCTGTGTCCGGGTCCAGCTGTCCGGTCGGCTCGTCAGCGAGGATAATCTCGGGGCGGTTTGCGAGCGCCCGCGCGATTGCGACGCGCTGTTTCTCGCCGCCGCTCAGCGTCGCAGGATACTGGTGTTCAAGCCCGGTGATTCCAAGGCGTTCAAACAGGGTGTCCAGCCAGTCTGGGTCGCGGTCGCCCGCGTGCTCCTGCGGCAGCGACGCGTTCTCGCGGGCTGTCAGGTCACCGATAAGCTGGAAGTCCTGAAAGACGAATCCGAGCGTGGTCCGTCGGAGGCTCGCACGCTGGCGTTCGGACAGCGTACTCGCGTCCCGACCGTCGACCTCCAACCGGCCGCTAGACGGGGGTTCTAGCAGCCCGAGAACGTTGAACAGGGTCGACTTGCCGGCCCCGCTCGGTCCCTGAACGAGCATTGCCGCGTCGGACCCGACCGTGAGTGAGACGCCGTCGAGAATCGTTGTCCCCCGTCGTGTGACACACAGTTCCGAACCGACGAGGACGGGGTCAGTCATTGTCGGCCTTTCTGCCGGCCTCGTATTGTATGCCACGGTTACATACCCGGGAAAAACGGGGCTGGGGCCGAGCCTCAGCAACTCGTCCGGTTCCCGCTGGGCCGAACGAGATACACAGAGTCGAGGCCGCGCGTGTCATAGACTACGTCGTTCTCGTAACGCCACTCCTCTAGCGCCGCGGGCGTGGTTTTCTCACTTCCTGCCGGGAACAGGTGTGCCCCGGTCGTCCCCCACGACGCCCGCGATAGCGTCGGGCAGTTGGGTTTCGCACCACCACCGAGCCACCGGGCAGTCGGCTGGTACGTTCCGTTGATCGCGCCCGGATAGTACAGGTCGACAATATTGGTGAACGGGTGGTCGGACGCCCACTGCTCGTCGACGTGGTCCGCAGTAAACGTCGCGGCCGCGAACTGCGATTCGGTCGCTCCGGTCGGGAACGCCAGCGTATCGAGATTGACGAACGCGATGGGCATCGTCGCAACCGCAGCAACCACGACAATGATCGTCAAAACGGTTGCGAGGCGATGACTGTGCGTCCGTACCGTTCCAAGCCCGCCGTCTGGCGACGGCGACCCCTGATAGGCGACCGACGCGACGCCGATGCCAGCGAGTACGAACAGGGGGAGATGGACAAAGGTCTGTCCGCGAAGCGCCGTCCCGTAGTACTCCGGCGTCAGCGAAGCGGTCAGCGAAAAGTACACGATGACGATTGGCGCCAGCAGCAACGCCAGCACGACCGGGCCGATCAGTCGACGGTCACGGCTCGCACGCGGGAGGCCGACGACCGCAAACACCACCGGAACAGCGAAGGCCGCGACCAGTACCAGGAGGCCAGTCGGCGTGGTCTGTGTCCCGGGGAACACGGTCTGTACCGCGTTCGCACCGAGGGTCAGGAACCAGAGCCCGACCGCGCCGCCGATGGTCACCCGCTGGAGGCGAGCGCTCGTCCGCTGGAACCAGACCAGCGTCGCTACCAGCACGACAACCCAGGCAAGGAACAGGCCCGGATACGCGCTGACGCGGTCGACGTACGGGACCTCCAGAAGCGAGCGTTCTGCGATCCGATAGTACCCCCACATGTACACCCAGAAGCCCGCGACGACAGCGAGGGCAGTAACGGCGTCACGGCGGGTCGGAATCCGGGCAAGATGGGCGGCTAACACCCCCGTCAGCACCAGCGCAGCGATGAGTGAGCTGAACGTATGCAAAAGCGGGAAGGCAGCGAACAGGACGACTACAACTGCCCCCCATCGACGCCGGTATCGCTCCGTCTTGAGCAACCGATGGACGGCAATCGCAAACAGCGGAAGCAAGAGGAACGCCAGCGCCTCCTCGTCGGTCTGTCCGGTCCGTCGGAGATAGATGCCCTCCACCGCGAGCCCCATCCCCACCACACCCATCGCCAGCGTCGTCCGCGAGTGACGCCAGCGACTCGACTGCGCGAGGCGTTTGGCTAGCGCCATCGCTGTCAGGCAGGACGCCCCGCCGGTGACCGCGACG
This sequence comes from Haloarcula rubripromontorii, assembly GCF_001280425.1. Classification (NCBI taxonomy): domain Archaea; kingdom Methanobacteriati; phylum Methanobacteriota; class Halobacteria; order Halobacteriales; family Haloarculaceae; genus Haloarcula; species Haloarcula rubripromontorii. The sequence goes on from NZ_LIUF01000003.1 coordinate 461,811, forward strand.
ACCGGCTGGGCGATGTACAGCGGTCGTTCACCGGTTAGCGAACCGACGACCGTCAGCACAGCAGTAAACACGATGTTGTCCGCGCGGAAGCGTGTGAGCGGAAACGTCCCCGTCCGAAGCGTGTCCCTCGCCAGAGCGACGTAGCCGAATCCGTCTAGCGTCGAGGGCAGCGGTGTCCAGTGGAGCGTCGTCAGTCGGGCCGCGACTGCCACGGCCAGCACAGCCACGATGAGCAGCACCCGCCCCGTCCGGCCGTCACTCATTGGCGGGTCCTACAGCGGGTGGGTGTAAGATAGTTACCGCATTCCGACGGCCACCGTTACAGCCACTGAGCCGGAGATAGCTACCGCTAGCCCCCGCCAGAACCTCGCTCGACGCGGCAAACACCCCTCCGAGGCGTCAGAGAAGGTGACTGGAGAGACGACCAGCGGGTTATGAGTCCCCGTTCGATTTGAACTCGCGGGCGCGCTCGACGGCTGCCTCCGCGCGCGCTGGATCAACCGACGTCGGTGCAAACGCTGCCGTCTCGAAGGCTTCGACTACCGCTTCGAGATCTGCCATCCGTTCCGCCGGAACACCGTGCTCCTGGCTCTGCCGAAGGAGTTCCCAGTGTGTAACCCCTTCGTCAAGCCCGTTTTGCACCGCTAGCGCATCGTGGACAGCAGTGTACGCGGCCATCGCCGCGGCGTCGTAGTTTCCGCTGTCGAGATGCGTCTCGACACGGTCCTCGAACGTCGGCGTCGTCGCATCCAGTTGAGTCGCCGTCTGCTCGGATCCAGTCGCCGATACCTCAGTTGCCTCCGCTGGCACAGTCGAGTCCGTCTCCCGGGATTGGCGAACCCGTGACGCGATAAACCAAGCTGCGACGACAACTGCAAGCGCCGCCCCGCCGCCGAGGACGGGCAGCCAACTGTATCCGATGATCCCGTTTCCGAAAGTGGTTGCTGGGTTCTCGTCAGAGCCGAGCAGTATCGCCACTAGAGTATCGATAAGCAGATCGCTGTCCGAGTCGGAGCCGACAGGTGGGTCGCCGGCACCTGACCCAGCCGCCAGCGTTGCCGTTGCAGTCGCGTTACCGAGGTTCGATCTCGGCTCGTCAAACGTGGCGAGAACAGTAACTGAGTCGTTGTTCGGCGGATTTTCGAGAACGGTCCGGAACGAACCGGTCCGGTTCGTCACGACTCGCTGTGTTTCGTCAGCACCGGTCTGCAGGCGTACCGGGCGACCCGCCACGGGGGCTCCAGCAGCGGTCCGGAGTTGCCCCCTGACGAGGATCCCATCAGCCGCTCGTGTTGCACTCACTGAGAGGGCCGTTTGAGTCTCGACGACGACAACAGAGGCTTCCGACTGAACGCCTGCAATCGCTCGGTTCTCATACGGAATCCGGGCGATAACCTGCCGATCGCCGTCGTTTATCGACGCCGGGAACCGGATCGTTTCTGTGGCGGTGCCGTTCGGTCCGGTTGTCGTCCGGGCAACGACGGTCCCGCCAATAGCGAATTCGACCGGGACCGTATCGACACCGGTCGACTCGACGCGCACGGACGCCGTCGCGTTGAGTCGGTCATCGTATCCCACCGTATCCGGCGCAACTTCGCTCGTCACGTCGGGCGTCACCTGTTGTACGTCAATCGTGAACGTGGCGTTGTCGGACAGGTACACCGAGTCAGCGTCCGGAACGTACTCGATAGAGATGGGTTGTGACCCGAGCCTGGCTGAGCGTGGCTGGTACCGCGTTTCAAACACGCCGTCCGAGTCAGTCTGCACGGTCCGTGTCCGGTTCTCGATCCTGAGTTCGATTGCCTCGTCGGCGATGACCGAGCCGTTCTCAGTTTGTATCCGCCCGGAGACCGTTCCGGGGTCGCGAAAGGATGCAGTCGCGTCTATCGCCCGAACCGTGAGCGTCGTGCCGACGAGTGTCTCTTCACGGATCTCCGCCTGCGTTGCCGTGATGTTCTCTGTCGTCTCGGTAATCTCGCTCTGTCCTGAGGAGAGGTCGACAGAGGTGGCGTTCTCAATCTGTTCGAGGTTCTGGGTCAGTTCTTCGCTCCTGTCGCTAATGTTCGATGCTGTTCGCTCCATGGCGCGCGCGGTGATGCGGGCTTCACGTTCGTTACCGCGTTCGCGTGCTGTCTGATACGCTGCGTACTGTTGCCGATACCGCTGGACCTCGTCCGTGAGATTCCGCTGGTTCTCGCGTGCGGCCTCGAACTCCCTCGCAGCGGTATCGTCAGTATCCGACGAGGTGTCTCCGGCGACGTCGACGTACTGCTCCAGACGCTTGTCGTAGTCGTCGCCGAGGACCGACCGGGCCTGGTCGTACTGGTCGTTCGACAGCGCAATACTGCTGTTTTCCAGCCGTCCGCCCAACGTCTGTGCTAACCAGGCAGCCGTTTCGTCGCTGTACTCGCCGTCAGATACCGAATCCGGGTTTTCCTGTTGCGTCTTATTGTTGTCCGCTGGCGTCTCCACCTGACGGTCCAGAGCCGGACCTCCGTCGTCGGGTTGCACTGCTGTCACCCCACCAACGCCCGCTGTAAGTCCTATGATTGCTAAGGTGACGAACACGGCCCACGACTGGCTCCGGAACACACCGAGTTATTCCGCTGGTTTGATAAAATGCGTTCGGTTGACTCACCGGAGGCAGTCCCAGTCGGGCACTGCGACAGAAAGCGAAGCAATCAGCTATTTTTTTACCGTGCCGACATGACTCACTGCCAATGGCTGATACTCCGGCGTGGAAGCTACTCCTGCCGCGCCAACTCCGCCACCTTCCGGCCGATCTAGCAGGCGTTATCGGCGTGGTGATTCTGACGAACCTGGCTGCCCTCCTCCCGGTCGTCTCCGACACACCGATACGCATCGTCGCCGGACTCGGTTTTACCCTTTTCATTCCCGGCTATGCGTTCATTGCGGCGCTCTTCCCGGAGGCCGGAAGCGGCCCTACAGCTGGCGGTGAGAACGATACGGATCCACGAGCCGACGGAATCGACGGTATCGAACGGACCGCACTCTCATTCGGCCTCAGCATCGCGCTCGTTCCGCTGGTCGGTCTGGTGTTGAACTTCACGCCGTGGGGCATCCGCTTGCTTCCGATTCTCATCTCGCTCAGCGGACTGACGCTCGTGTTGACTGCTATCGCGGCTGTTCGCCGCTGGGCCTTGCCCGCTGACGAGCGGTTCCGCGTCCCGTACCGTGCGTGGCTCAGGGCCGGCCGTGACGAACTGTTCTCGCCAGCGTCGCGGACAGACGCGGTCCTGAACGTGCTATTGGTCTTTAGCATCCTGCTTGCGGCTGCCAGCGTCGGATACGCCATCACGGTGCCAAAAGACGGCGAGCGGTTCAGCGAGTTCTACCTGCTGACAGAGGAGGAAGACGGCGAACTCGTCGCTGACGGTTATCCGACGGAGTTTCGACAGGGGGAGGGTCGCTCGCTGGTTGTCGGTATCGGCAATCAGGAACACGAACGGACAGCGTACACCATTATCGCCGAGTTACAGCGTGTCGAGCGCGTCGGCAACGAGACGCAGGTCCGGGAGCGGTCGGAACTGCGGCGCTTCCAGCCGACGTTAGGTCACAACGAGACCTGGCAGCGCCAACACGAGGTGACTCCCATGATGACTGGCGACAGACTTCGGCTCCAGTACCTGCTGTACCGTGGCTCACCGCCTGAGACCGTGGGTCAGTCGACCGCGTACCGCGAAGTCCATCTCTGGGTGAACGTAACCGGCTAACCCGTGTTCTCGTAGAGCGTAGAGCTAGCCCATATCGAGGCTGTCGAACGCCTGCCGCTTGAACACCGAACCCGGCGAACAGCTTTTATTTTCCCGGACCATTCGCTTCACGGTGTACCCCGCAGGCCACTTCCTCCTTGCAGCCGTCCCGCTGACAGTGTATACAGTGGCTCAGTGGCGTCGCCTCCCGTCTGGGCCGATGGTACTGCTCTTGCTTGTCGCGACGCAACTCCCGGACGTAATCGATAAGCCGCTCGCGTGGACGTTCGCTATCCTTCCAAGCGGGCGAATGCTGGCCCATTCGCTGGTCGTCTCGCTCCCACTCCTCACTGGTGTTGTGCTGCTGGCTGCACGCTGGGGGTATGTGCGGTACGCTGTGGTGTTTTCGGCCGGCTACCTCTCGCACATCGCCGGCGACTTCTATCCCATCCTGCGGCTCGGGACGGAGTACTACTTCTTCCCGAACCTGTTCTGGCCGCTGTTGGCGGCGAACCCGGATAGAACGCCGTCGTTTGCGGCGCATTCGCCTGACAGCCTGCTCTCGCTTGCTGTCCCTATGGCCGTCTTCGGACTGGCAGTCAGCTACAGTCTCGTGACGCTGTACCGGAGAGACGACCGGTTCCCCGCTGGAGTGCCACCGCGGTAACACTCTGTTCACCGGTCGTCGGCTGCCAGAATAGTGGCTCTCCAGCGACGGTCGTCAAGTTGTCAGTCAGCGAGTGTCACTGCTGTTCCAACACCATGGCAGAAAAGTACAGCGACCGTCTCAGGATGGGGCCACGGGTTCGATCGGTGCTTCGCCGCAGTTGACACAGATATACTCCTCGTCAACAGTGCGGACAACCGGTGAATTGCACTTGATGCACTTGAGTTTCGCCGCACGAGATGGCTTTGCGTAATCCCCCATTGTGTGTACCTTACAAACTGATGTTATCTGTAAACTGATATAAAATTACCCCTTACAGCAATATTGCATCAGCAACCGTCGATGACTGGCTATGAAACGACTCCGTGAAGCGGCCTCGATGTGGACACAACAGGCAGGCGGCCGTGCCAGAGAATAGGCAAAACCGCCGGTAAACTGTGGGAGTTCGTTACTCCCGACGTGCCAGGAATCCGGCACCTAGCAATGCTAGCACCGCGACAAGTACGGTGAAGCCAGGGCCGCTCGAACTCGTGGTTTCGGTCGAACCCTCGGTCCCAGCGGTTGCCGTGTCGTCGGGTTGCTGGGCACCACCACCTGCGGTCGTGGTCGTTTCCGTCTGCTCATCATCATCTTCTGTTTCGGTGCTGTCGTCGGTGGTAGTTTGGTCCTCGGTATCGGTCGTCGTTTCGTCCTCAGTGCCCTCACTGTCGGAGTTGTCGTCTCCGCTATCGCTATCATCACTCCCGTCGTCACCACCGCCACTGTTGTCGCCGTCGTCGCCACCGCCACTGTTGTCGCCGTCGTCTCCACCGCCACTGTTGTCGCCGTCGTCTCCACCGCCACTGTTGTTATCGCCGTCGTCGCCACCACCACTGTTATCGCCGTCGTCGCCACCACCACTGTTATCGCCGTCGTCGCCACCACCACTGTTATCGCCGTCGTCGCCACCGTCGCCATCGGTTTCGTTCGACTGCGACAGTGTGACCGTCCCGGTGGCGGAGTTGATTTCGTTGGAGTCCTCGCCAACGGCGATGTGAACGTATGTGTAAGTCCCGTTTGGCCAGGAGTCCAGTGTTTCGACGGCGACAGTGGTATCGGAGCTACCGGACACCGTCGTCGCCGAGGCATGCAACACGTCGTCACCGGTCGACTCTGGCGATGCTTCGGAGAGAACGAATCCGAACAGACCGACCAGTCCCGCCGACGGCATCGCCCCCGCTGCCGTCGAGTCCCCGCCGGAGAGGGTGGCGTCATCATCGGTCGACGAGACGCCGTTGACTCCATCAAAGGAGTTCTCGACCGTGACCTGCTCTTCCGAGAAATTCTCATCGATGTCACCGGTCACGCGGACGGTGCTCGTTCGCTGTTGGAGTTCATCTTCGTCGAACAACAACACGGCGTGCGTGACAGAGTCATCGTCAAGTCCGGTCTCGATATCGAGCGATACGTTGTCACCAGCGGTGACATCGTTGGCGGTCGCATTGACTGTGGCTGGGCTTTCCTGAACCAGCGTCTGTTCGACGCCGACAACGGTCACGTTTCCATCGGCCGAAACGTTGTTGTCCGAAACGGAGAGACCCTGTCCGTCATCGACGGTGACCAGAATGAAGCCGTAAGCACCGCCCGAGTCAGGTGTGTACGAGGTTTCGAGCACACCGTTGTCATCTATCGAGCCGACCCCCTCGGCATCGTCTAGCAGTTCGACAGAATTGGCGTTGGAGTCGTTCGTAAAGATGTCAGCTAGATCGGTTCTAACGCTGCCCTCACTAAACCCGGCCGCAGTTGGGTCCTCGGAGAGGCGGACAGCGAGCAGTTGCGCCTCGTCGCCGGCAAGTCCCGTGGTTCCAGCCCCTGTAGTTGATTCGAACGTGAGATCCACTGATTCGCCTGCCTGGTGAATCGTGTACTCCTCCCTGTTGAGGGGAACGTCACCGGTCTGGGCGGACTCAATGTTGATGTACGTCTGTGGAGCTGCTATCGCCGTGGGGCCGGTGGAGGATGTCCGAAGCGGGAGCAGTGACCGCTCCCAGACATCCACGTTTTCGGTCACTGCCGTCGTTTGTCCGTCATCCACTGGTGTTGCCGCCGCCGACGTTACCGACAGGGGAGCGGCTAACACCAGCAGCACTGTAATCGCACAAATTACAGCGTGCTTCCCGTTTGGTGTTTTATACATTATTGAATTTTTTCGAAAGGGCGCGGTATAATTCTTATGCAGTGACATTCGACGATACACAGTGTCATATGATGGTTACAAGACACGTAGACGTCGTCCAAGGTTATCGTATGCGGACGCTGAATCGTGTCTTGGTACGTGTCTATTTGCATCGGTAGAGACTGCTAGAAGCTCGACTGTTCGACGCCAACTGACAGCGTACCTGTTCGCGGTATCAGATCGACACTATGTCGCCGTGGGACCGAACGTGGTCAGTAACGTTCGGTGACAGAATGTGTGCCTTGTTCGGCGTACCCGATCAGTTATTCAGCTCCGTCTCCGTCGTCATCACCAGCGCTATTCGGTCCGCCAGCGTTGTCTGGGGGGCCGCCGCCGTTGCCCGGGCCTCCACCCGGACTCACTGCCACTGTCCCGGTGTCCGAATTGATGGTCCCCGTTTCATTACCAACTGCGACGTGGACGTACTGGTATGCGCCGTTTGGCCAGGAATCCAGCGTCTGTACTGTTACGTTGGCGTCAGAGTCAGCGCTGACGACCGTTACGGAAGCGTGGATAACGTCGCCGCCGGCATCTGATTCAGCTTCAGAAACCACCACGCCGAATATACCCTGTAACCCAATTGCAGGTATTGACTGGGTTCCGGAGAGATTGAGACCTGCGATACTGGTGTTGTCGCCGACTGTCGCAACACCGCTGACGTTGTCAAAGGAATTTTCTACAGTGATCTGGTCCTGACTGAAGCTCTCATTTAGCTCGCCAGATACCGTCACCGTGCTCGACTGCCGCTGAAGTTCGCCTCGCCGCACCAGCATCACTGCGTGCGTGGCGTTTTCGTCCTCCATCTCGGTGTCGACATCCAGCGTAACGTTGTCACCGGGGTTGACCGGATTCTGAGCCGGTTCGACGGTCGAAGCGTTGTCCTGTACGATCGCTTGCTCGACACCAACGACAGTCACGTTCCCGTCGACGGAGACGTTGCCGTCCGACACCGATAGCCCGTCATCGCCCTCGTTGACAGTCACCAGAACAAAGCCGTATGCGCCGCCCGATTCAGGGGTGTAGGACGCGTTGAGTTCGCCGTTCTCGTCTATCGTGCCGACGCCTTCCGCGTCATCAAGCAGTTCCGACGACGTGGTGTCCGAGTTGTTTTCGAAGACATCCCCGAGGGCCGCGGCAGAGATGTTGCTGGCGTCTACCCCTGCCGTAGTTGGTACTCGATCCAGTTTGACAGCCAGCAGTTGCGCCTCGTCGCCAGCGAGCGTCCGCGTTCCGGCACCGATCCGTGGTTCGAAGGACATGTTGATCGACTCGTTGCGCTCGTGGATCGTCACCGTCCGTTTGTTAAGCGGTAGGTTCCCGGTTGCAGCCGATTCGACGTTGATGAACGTTCGCGGTGCCACTATCGTGGTCGGCCCTTCTGACGTCGTTCGGAGCGTGAGTGGGGACCGTTCCCACACGTCGACGTTTTCGGTTACCGAGATCGACTGACTCTCTGCGACAGGGGTTGCCCCGACAGTGGACATCACTGATAACGGACCAGCGAGCACGAGTGCGACTGCCATCACAAAGACGACAGCCGGCTTTACTATTGGCGTTTTTACCATTACTGAAACATTACTGAAGGCTTTGGTATATTTCTTGTGCAATGACACTATCTGGACACCTTTAGAAAGGCTCTGGGCGCAGATCGTGAACAAAATGGGATTAAATTGACTGTCTTTCTTTAATTATTTCTTCTTGATAAATATTGGGCGGTAAAATGATAACTAACCGATGGTAAACAGTCTATATAACAGCATCGTAGCTGTAACCTGTGTTCGCTGTTATGATTACTGAACTGATTTGGTACAATTCGGCACCGCCATAGCTTTACTGAGCAGGCACGACAGGCTGTTTATCGAGGACTGCCCAGATACGTAGCGACACAGTACCACCCCATCCCGTCAAGGACCCGAGGGCACGACATCGGTACGGTTTGCTGGCGAATTATCACATTGTAAACGCCGTCAGACGCCAGTCAGGACGAACGCACAGCGGAACCAGAGTACAGCGGTCCGCATCGCGGATACACATCTCTGCCACATCGGGTCGGAGAATTGCGAGGGAAGATCGCTCCGTGCGAGTCTTCCAGCACCGATCGGCGTTCGTCTTTGCCGCGAGACACCACCGGGGTCGGCGGCGTACTCGCGACCGTGACGATGGCCGCTCACTGTTTGCGAGGGACCGTGACGGTCCAACAGTGCGAGGGAAGGGATTTGAACTACGCGAAGGCGAGTAACCGCCCGCCTTCTCTCGTTCAAACTCTTCCGTCTGCATCCTTCGGCGCCGCGTTATGCGGCCCTATACGATGCGAGGGAAGGGATTTGAACCCTTGGACCCCTACGGGAGCGGATCTTGAGTCCGCCGCCGTTTCCTGGCTTGGCTACCCTCGCACGCGTATTGCATTACGGTACACACGGTGGTGCGGTATAAATGTCGTACGGAAGCGATTCGGGTCCAGACGATAGTGACAATTGAATTTACGGACCTGCTGAGCGCGGGTGCTGTCGCGCGAGCAGGTGTACACCGCGTTCCGGCACCTACTGTAACCGACAGAACCGGTGGTTTGACCCACCCTGAACCAGTAGTGTAGGCATGGACGACCACACGCGTGACCCGACCGTCGAGGCTCCCGACGGGAACCCATCGGGATGGCGAACCGACGGCCAGTGGGAACACGAGACGCTCAGACGGGCCGTGGTCCACGGCGTCCGCCTGTACAACTCCGGGGAGTTCCACGAATCACACGACTGCTTCGAGGACGAGTGGTACAACTATGGCCGTGGGAGCACGGAGAGCAAATTCCTCCACGGGATGGTGCAGGTCGCCGCCGGCGCGTACAAGCACTTCGACTTCGAGGACGACGACGGAATGCGGTCGCTGTTTCGCACGTCGCTGCAGTACTTCCGTGGCGTCCCCAACGACTTCTACGGCGTCGATTTACTGGACGTGCGCACCACAGTAACGAACGCACTGTCGGACCCGTCGGCACTCCATGGGTGGCAGATCCGTCTCGACGGCGAGTACCCGACGTGTCGCCCGGAGGACATCGAGTTCGCGGAGTCGCTCGAACACTGACTGAATCCGGATAACTCTAAAGGCTGGAAGTGTTAGCACGGGTAGATGCGAATCGAGCAACTGGGAGACGGGGATCCTGAGGTGGCCGTCGTGGGGAGCATCCACGGCGACGAACCGTGCGGCCGGGACGGGATTGAAGCCGTCCTTGCCGACCCGCCTGCGGTCGAGCGACCTGTCAAGTTTATTATCGCGAACGAAGCCGCCCTCGAGGCAAACAAGCGATATCTCGATACCGACCTCAACCGCTCGTTCCCCGGCGACGCTGACAGCGAATCTCGCGAAACACGGTTAGCCGCGGCCATTGCGTCTGAACTCCGTGACTGCACTGTACTTTCGTTGCACTCGACGCAGTCCTACGACGGGATGTTCGCCCTCGTCGACGAGCTCACGCCGGAGATGGAAGCCCTCTGTAGTGTGCTTTCTGTAGACGCCGTCGTACAGACAAAGGGCGCAAACGAGGGGCGAATGATCGCAACAGTGGACTCTGTTCTCGAAGTCGAGTGTGGCTATCAGGGCTCTCCTGAAGCCGCCGAGAACGCAGCGCAGGTCATCCGGGAGTTCCTCGCCGCGACCGGCGTTACCGCTGAGTCCCCCCCGCAGCGAGAGACGTCACTGCCAGTGTTCCAGCTCGGCGAGCCGATTCCGAAGGCAGCGGCCGAGCAGTACGAAGTGTTCGTCAGGAACTTCGAGCCGGTGCCCGAAGGCGACCCTGTGGCAGCAGCCGACGACGAAACCGTCGTCGCGGAGGAGCCCTTCCACCCGGTATTGCTCTCAGCCTACGGCTACGAGGACGTGTTCGGCTTCACCGCGGACCGAATCGGGATGCTAGACTGAGACGATCTATTGTTGGCCCGCTAATTTAGACGGCAAGCGCCCTTCTGAAAACTGAAGAGAACCGCACGTTGATTTCCGGGAGCAGTTGTCAAACGCTCTGGTCGAGGTGTTCAGTGGAGAACGGTACTTTTCTCGATACAAGTAGTATACTGGTGGAGCCCGCGGGCCGATATAGAAGAAACAGCCAACGCGCTCAAAACACTCTTGCCCCTCAATTGTCGACCGACCATTCAATGGCTTGGAAAGAAGTTCATGCAATCCGATTATAGAGACTGTCCGGTACGAAATTTCCAAGTACACTGCGAGCCTCGTATATCGACCCGCCTTCGCGGTTTTCTCGGTACCAGAACGGAGGCTTGAGTTCCCTGATCCGCTGCATGTCTCGGTCAGTGAGTTCGAAATCAAAAACCTCAAGATTCGCTTCTATGTGTTTCGGCGTCACCGCCTTCGGAATCGTGACAACGTTCTCTTGTTGTATTAGCCACCTGATCGACACCTGTGCCGCCGATTTGCCGTACCGATCTCCAATCGAGCGCAGGACGTCGTCTTCAACCACTCGCCCCTCTGCAAGCGGACTGTACGCGGTAACTGTAATATTGTTATTCTGACAGAATCTGACAAGTTCCTCGTTACCCCAGTAAGGATGGTATTCAATCTGATTCGTCGCAATAGGAGCGTCCGAAAGCCGCATCGCTCGTTTGAGCTCCTTGATAGAAAAGTTACTCACCCCGATCTGATTGACCAACCCCTCATCGACAAGTGTGTTGAGCGCGTTGAATGTCTCTTCCATATCAGCCAGCGGGTTCCACCAGTGGACCAATAGCAGATCCAAATACTCCGTTCCAAGCCGTTCGAGACACCCCTTCGCCGCCTGTATCAAGCGGTCATACTCGACCATTTCGGGATATCCCTTGATTTTCGTCGTCAGGAAGAGGTTTTCGCGGTCAACGCTGGATTGTTCGATTGCACGACCGACGGCCGCTTCGTTTTCGTAGGCCATCGCAGTGTCGATATGCGTGTACCCACAATCAAGCGCATCACTAACCGCGTTGTAGCACTCGTACCCTCCAGTTCGGTAGGTGCCGAACCCGAGAGTAGGGACCGTGGTCGTACCATTCTGCTCGGTTGCCATGTCGGATGACTGCTGTGGTCGTTTCATTTTCCTCGGATTTATCTGCTACAATCATGATGATAGAATGGGGCCTGTATTGGTATGAGCTTTATAATTCAACATAGTTAGATATATTCTGAATAAGCGACAAACTATTTATATGATTCTTCTCCAATAATTTACAGCTCTGTGCCACGAAATAGTAATCTGAGTGGCATAGAGGCGATCCAGACGGCTCGTTACAGTTGGCACTGAAACCAGATTCGCACACGGACAAGCTGGCGACCGTTTCAAGATTACGAATGATATCCAAGGTCAGACAACCGGTCGCGGATCTCAGTAGAGCCGTGTTCAACGCCGGATTCAACCGGTCTGTCCGACTGAATTTGTATCCGCTCATCGGCATCGAAACTCAACCACGGTACTTCGATGAGTTCTGGCACACGGAGTTCTCCGGGATGCCCGTATTCTCGTACGGGGAACGGCCACAACCAGTCTGCGACCAGGTTCCCGTGGTCTGACGTGACTACTGTTTTGCCATCAACAGTGTCAAGCAACTCTCGAAGATGTGGGAACAGCAGTGTGAGGTTTTCCCGATACGCTTCCCAGACACGCTGTTTTGAGACATCTCCATCTCTCAGTCGTTCCCAGATTTTCTTTTCAGTAGTCGCTGAACTACCAGCCTCGGCCCCTTTCGCTTTGTCGCGACCTTTCATTCCAGAGTCAACCAGTTCTCTGCCTGCTGGACCGATGAATGGATGATGTGGTTGAATAAAGTGTGCGAGTATCCGCTTGTTCTGATACGTCTTTCTGGCCTCTTTAACAGCGGCTACCATGTCTTCTGGTGGGACTGTCCCGATGTCTTCGTCCCACGCTGTTTCCCAGACGTTGATGACAGAATGAAAGACAGTGTCGAGTTCAACGTTACACCACTCGTCGATCGAGTGCATCGGATTGGCGGTTACGTACACTGTGTCGTAATAGCGTCCCTCAGAGAAGTGAGCCTCTAAGAAACCGGGTGTACTAGACGCCTGGGACAACCGCCGTTTCAATCGCCCCCCAAAAGGGTGTAGATCCGCAAACATATCGTATCGACAGGCATCAAGAAGATAGCAATTGTCCCAGTCCTCGCTCATCAAATCAAAGCCATTCGGTGAAACCGTATCGAAATAATTGCTCAGGATACCGTCAAAAATCCCATCATTTGTATATTGATATTGGGAGGCAACCAATCGGTTGGACTTCCAGATGTCCGGTATGTACCTCTGCAGTTTGGTCATGGTAGTAGACACATCTCGACATCACTTAGCGATACGCTGCCTAACTGGAGGTAGAGAGTTTCTACCAGTGTTGTATAGATGACGCGGGTATGCTGCTGTGATTTTTTCAAAAGTCAGAATCAGTGTTAGTCTCGATGGCTGACCCCGTCTTGCAGACCAGGAGTTCCCACTGTTCATTTTCCGGATTGTCCACAAGTGCTGAGCCAGCAACTTGCGATTGGAAGGTGTGTTCGTAGTTCCTGAGAGGGGATTCTGAATGGCCCGTCTCTTGAATCGAGATCAACCGGTGGAATCTGTTCTGCGTCTCATCGCAGTCGATACTTGGCACTTCTACGAAGCGATACCAGTGAGTAGCTTCAGCACACAAAGTGACACCAGCATAGAAAGTCACCAGCGATGGCTTTCTTGACCTATAGATGCGGTAATACTGGAGACAGTCCAGTCACCCACCTGACTGTATCGCATACAGTTCAGCGTATTTCCCTTCACTTTCAACCAGCTCGTCGTGACCGCCACACTCAGAAATCCATCCGTCTTCCATCGTGTAGATCCGGTCTGCGTTCTCGACAGTCGAAAGACGATGGGCGATAGCGATAATTGCATAATCCCGCTCCATCGCTTCGATAGCCGCCTGCACTTCCTTCTCAAGATTCGAATCGAGGTCGCTCGTTGCTTCGTCCAGAATTAACAGGTCCGCGTCTTTCAGAATCGCTCGCGCAAGAGCGACGCGCTGTTTCTGCCCACCCGACAGGCGGACACCGTCGTCACCGAGTTGCGAATCGAGTCCGTTCGGGAGTTCCGTAATGAACTGGTCCACCTTCGCGATTTCGCAAGCCCGTTTGATCTCAGCGTCCGTCGCATCCCGATTGCCGACGGTGAGGTTATGTCGAAGCGTGTCGTTGAACATATACGGGTTCTGTCGGACTATCGAGATCCGGTCGCGCCACTCGCTGATATCCATTTGGCCGATTGGGTGCCCATTCGCGCGTATCTGACCGCTGTCTGGCTCGTAGTAGCGGGCCAACAGCGAGACTATTGTCGACTTCCCGGCACCGGACTGCCCAACGAAGGCGACGAACTCGCCTTTCTTGAGTTCGAAATCGACCCCCTGAAGAACGACCTCGTCGTCGGTATATGAGAAGGTGACATCGTCGAACCCGATTGTTTCGACTTCCTCCGGAGTCGGTTGCTCCCCGCTGTCCGGTTCCTCCCACTCTTCGAGATCCCGCATGAATGACTGTGTCCGAACCAGATGGGGCAGGTTCTCTTCGACCTTGTAGAACCGCTTGTTAATCCCGCTTGCTTTGGGCCCGAGCTGAAACATGAGAAACAAGAACAGACCGAGTTCGCCGAACGAGAGATTGGTAAATGTCAGAGCCACGTAGATAAGTGCGAAGATGAGTACGGAGACGACGAGATTCTGTGACTTCTTGATCGCTGCCCGGTTCCTTCGGTTCGCGACTTTCGAACGCGTGTACTCTTCTAGAGCTTCCTCGTACTCGCCATAGATTTCGGTTTCGAGATTAAACACCCGGATGTCTCGAATTCCAATCATGCCGGCCTGAACCACTTGTTGCATCCGCTCGTTTGCCGCTGCAACCCGATCTCCCAGATCGTACCCCGAGCCGATGAGATGCCGCAGGCCGAATCCCACGCCACCGATGATAACAATAGCAAATGCGGTGAGTTGCGGTGATATCCACGTTGCGAGAGCGAGATAGGCAACAGTGAGTAGTAGCAGATCGAATAGCTTCACGAACCGCTTGATGACTTTCGAGGCTGCTTTCGACTCGGTGACGATCGCGTTCAAGATGTTGTCTGAGCCCTTTCGGTCAAGAAATTCCATCTCCGTCTCCAGAGCGCTATCGAAGAGGTTCTCGCGGATGTGTCGCTCGTAGGAAAGCTGGAGGACATCGCGTAACCACGTGAGGAGAAACGACGATGTATAGCGCAGACAGGTCGCTAGCGCGACGCCGCCAATGACGTACTCGATCGTGAACGGAATCCCCAGTGTCTGATAAACGGTGAAGAAAATGCCGGCTATGCCATCAGCCTGTGTTACCGGTTCTGATGACTGCATGAGTTCGATGATAGGGATAATAAAGGTCAGTCCGACGCCTTCTAGTACGGCCGTTACCAGACCAAGCCCGACGATCATGACAGTGAATTTTGGGGCATATCGGGCCGCATAGAGAAGCGCATCAAGTTTCTCCCGCCGCGAAATGGCGTCTGAGTTTCTGTCGCTCATATTTTAGTTGTCATCCTCGGGACCGTCGGAACAGACTATGCCATCTTCGGGTACAGCGGTTCGGCCAGTACACGCCACCGATTGCCGTCTACACATTGCTATAGCGAAAAGGTCGATATGCGTCCCTTGTTATAGGCTTACTACTGTATTTTCGGCTGTAAGGCAGGACAGTTCCACTAGCAGCGGTTCTACGTATGGGTTTGTATAATCAGTGAGTGACTGTAATGGAGAGTACTCGTTCTTAAGCGGAGATTCCGAAGGGAGTACTGGAAAAATGGATTTGCGCGCCGTGGTCACGGTGCCCTCTGAGTATCTCTGCGTCTGTATCGAGTACTCGTAGCGGAGAGGTGAAGATCAGCGGCAAAGGCACGACCAGACTTTCAGAGTCAGCCGATCGGGTGTGCCAGTATCAGACAGGAGCGCTGTAACGTATCTTCCAGTGTCTGTATACACCTCTTAACAAAAAATATTCACTCAGAACGCACTTCACATGGGCAGAAAAATATCGGTGATTATCCCCACTCACTACCGAAATGACCTCCTCCCCACTGCGATTGAAAGCGTGGCCAAACAGGATTACGAACCCGTCGAGCTGATCGTAGTTGATGACTCGGGCGAGGGGTACGCCGAACCGGTGCTTTCAGAGTACGACGAAGTGATCGACAAGCCGATAATAAAAGAGGAGAATGAGGGGTGGCAGGCAGCCTATACGACTGGGATCGAGCGGTCGACCGGCGAGTACATCCAGTTTCTAGACGACGACGACTACCTCTACGAGACGAAACTGAGAAAAACAGCGAACGTTCTCGAACAGAACCCGGAAGTCGGTGTTTCGTACTGCGGCGTAGTCCGCGGTGATGAGGGGGATTTTTACCCGAAACAGGAGGTGTCCGGCCATTTTCTGGAATCAGCGCTCCGGTTTCAGACGTTTCCCATGTGGACAGGCTCGATGTTGATGGAACGAGATGTACTGTGTGATTGCCTACCAATGGCTGGGATGGGTGAGGAGGACGACTTAGACATCGAACTGGGTGACACAGACCTCAAAATAGAACTCGCGAAGCGGACGAAAGCCGGCTACGTCGACGAGTGTCTGACGTTCTATCGTCAAGAAGGAAACAAATTATGGACCGGGAAACGGAGATTTAAAAAAATACTACAGAATATACGTCATCAAAAGGACATATACGATCAGTATCCAGAAATCCGTCGAGACCTCCTTGCAGAGTGGTACGAGCGTCAGGGACGGAACTGGCTTAACGAACAGATCTGGTCAGCGCGAGCGATACACTGTTTTATTAAATCTGCCTACTATGAGCGGAAGCGAAAGTTCCCGAGGATAGTCGAGACGCTGGCCGCGATCCTCGGACGACCTGGTGTAATGTCCGCGGTGCGCGTGAAGCGAACCTTGCTTGACGGGTGATAAACAGAGATCCAACGACCGAGCCTATTCGCCCGACGGTTCGTCTGCAAACGTGAGGCGATCTAATGTAGTCGCAACACGGATGAACGCTGCCGGTGGCTTTGACCACATCCTACGCAACGGTTGGGATATCACTCTGCTGTATGGCCGCGGTACAATCTCTCACGTGTCGTTTGGAACCGTTCGTTGGTACTGTTGGACAATCAGAGGCAAGGACATCAGTCACGAGTCTCCGCGTTGCACCCGAGAGCTTCGTCGGGGCGGCGCACAGTGATGACTCGGGTCTACACCATGATTTATTCTCATATAGACCGTGCTTGAGAATGTATGTCAGAGCAAATCCAGCAAGAACTCGATGTCGACCGGTTTACACTGGGGCTCGTTGGGCCGGATCAGGAATGGGCGGGCACGGTCGCCGATGGCGGGACCGTTCGCACACACACGCCCCCGGCGTGCTGGGGGCCGATGATCACCCCCGAGTTCCGCGGCGGCCACGAGGTAACGCGACCGATCCGAGTCGAGAACGCCGAACCCGGCGACGCGCTCGTCGTCCAGATCAAGGACGTCGAGGTGACGAGTGTCGCGACAAGCACGGGCAGCATGGCCGAACGCGAGGACGCATTCGGAAGCGACCCGTTCGTCGACCACCGGTGTCCGGAGTGTGGGACCGAGTGGCCCGACAGCGTCGTCGAGGGCACCGGCGAAGACGCGATTCGATGTGCGGAATGTGGGGCCAACGCTTCGTCCTTTGGCTTCGAGTTCGGCTACACCGTTGCCTTCGACGAGGACCGCTCCGTGGGGCTCACGGTCGGCCCCGATGGTGCCGCAGACCTCGCAGAGCGCGCCGACGAGGCGATGGCACTGCCCGAGAACTCCCGGCAACACCCGATTCTGCTGTACAAGCCCGACGAAATCCCGGGAACACTCGGACACCTCCGGCCGTTCATCGGGAACATCGGGACGACGCCGTCGGTTGCGTTCCCCGATTCACACAATGCCGGTGACTTCGGCCAGTTCCTCATCGGGGCCGACCACGACTGGGGCCTCGCCGACGAAGCGGCACTGGACGCCCGCACGGACGGCCATCTAGACTCGAACGACGTCCGCCCGGGTGCGACGCTCATCTGTCCCGTCGAGATCGACGGTGCGGGCCTGTACGTCGGTGACCTACACGCCAACCAGGGCGACGGCGAGCTTTCGCTTCACACGACTGACGTGAGCGGCCGGACCGAACTCGAAGTGAGCGTCATCAAAGACCTCGACATTGACGGTCCGCTCCTGCTCCCGAACGAGTCGGACCTGCCGGATATCGCCAAGCCGTACACCGACGCCGAGCGGGAGGCGGGTGAGGCTCTCGCCGCCGAACACCACGTCGACGACGTCGTCGATGCAGCGCCGCTCCAGATCATCGGGTCCGGGGCTACGATCAACGACGCAACCGAGAACGCGTTCGCACGGGCTGGGACCCTCTTCGATATGTCAGAGGGAGAGGTCCGAGCGAGATGTACGTTCACCGGCGGTGTCGAGATCGCTCGACTGCCCGGCGTCGTGCAGCTCTCGATGCTCGCCCCGATGGACCTCCTCGAAGAACAGGGACTGGCCGATACCGTCCGCGAACAGTACGACCGCTAGCAGCACAGCGCCCGTTCGTGTTCACCCGCCGCGCATCGCGGGAAAAATCTCGACTGACGCTCCGGGCGGCACTCGGTCCGAATACTCAGCGTTGTCGCCGTCGATCATCACACGGACGCTTGGTCTGAGTTCGCCGGCCTCATCGACCAGTTGGGACTCCGTACGCGGATACGCGTCTACGAGGGCCGCAATTACAGCGCCCACCGTGTCGCCGTCTACCGGAACTTCGACTGTCTTCGATCCCGTCGCCGCCCGAAGCGGCCCGTACACAGTCACATCCACACTGCTCAGTCACATCCCAGCCCTCAAAAAGACACGGCCCCCTCTGGAAATCGCTGCCGGATAGGACCTGATTCACCGGAAGCGAGTGTCACGGACAGGTTCGGAGCTGCGGGCACAGCCAGTGGTGGGGACAGGGTGTCAGATAACGACCGTGGTGTCAGTGAGAAATTTTCGCTTCGCTCGTCTGGCCTCTGGCCCCTCTGACACGAGACCAGGTTCCGAGGCGGTGTCATCAAACCGGTTCGGATCCGGCGAGACGGGTTCGAGTATCTCAGTGAATGTTGCACCCTGTCTGCCAGTGATATGGACGAACCCGCCACGTCGGCGCTGCGCAAACGGCGTCGTCTCTGGATCCGGGAATGCGTCCCGAATACAGCTGACGTTCTCGCGGAGGTACTCCGAAGCGTCGTACTGAGAATACTGACAGTCGGCGTAGAGCTGTTCTGCGTTCCGCTCGTTGAGGTCAGCCTCGACGTGCTTGGATGACTCGTACCGCACACCTGCAGCGGAAATGTCGCCAGTGAGAAAGCTAAGGTTGACAGTGAAACACTCCGGATACCGGAGAACCAGTAAAAAGAATATCTGCTCGTCAACAGTGTAGCGTTCCTGCAAGCGATAATAACACTCCAAGTAATACGCCGCGAGCGCCCCGATCCAGTCGTCACGCTCGCCGTCGAGATACGCAGTTGCGACTTCATAGTAGTCCTCGCCAGCGACCTGCTGTAAGCGGTGCTCGAAGCTCTGTCTCATCTCGTCCAGTTCGTCCTCGTACACTTCGGTCAGGGGCACGTCCGGGTCATCGAGTAACTCGCTCTTTCGCTCGCCGGCCGCCGCAATTCGCATCATATTCTCGTGTACGGATCGCTCCGCCTCCACATCTGGGAGCGGGACTCGAACGGCCTGTTGGCGAAGAGTCTCCGAGCCGGACTCCATACGCTCACGCCAGTCAGTCATGGATATGTGTCTGGTTGCTCCCAAGTATTAATCATTTGTAGATGACCCAAAGTTGCAACGGCTGACAAGCACCCAGAAGACGTTTACAGGCTGAGTAGAAACTACAGGGACGCTACTATGCCCTCCAAGCAAGCCATCAGTAGCCTCGGGAGTCTACTCGCCGTACTCGGACTCTCCGGGGTCGCAACAGCACAGTCTACGGCCCCAGGTGGCGTCGGTGATCCGGCCTTCAACGTCGTCATCCGGTTCGGTGTCGGGTTCGTCATTCTCGCGGTGTTGGGCGCCGCAGCCGCCGCTATCGGCCCGACGTACACGACGAACGCCGTACGAGAGATTCAGAACGACCTCGGCGGTGCAATCGGGTGGGGTGTTCTCGTCGGCATTCTGCTCCCCATCGGACTGGTGCTGCTCGCACTGACCGTCATCGGCGCACTGATCTCGATCCCGGGACTGCTTCTCATCGGCGTCCTCGGTATCATCGGTACCGGCATTACTGCCGCGTGGGTCGGTAACTCAGTTGTCGGAGATGACGGGACCGTGAGCGCTACGGACGGCATCGCTGGCGGACTATTACTGGCCGTCCCGTTCGCCATTCCTGTTGTCGGTGGCCTTCTCCTTAACCTCATCACGCTCGTCGGTCTGGGCGTGGTCGGACAGGACCTGTACGAAAGTTGGTCGGACTGAGCGGTCAATCATCCCCGGTTTACCTGACAGCAGTGGTGTCCTCAAGTGGGTCAGCTAGCCCCCGGACACCCGAGTTCGTACGGGTCGTCGGATACCTCCGACGGGATCGAGATCGCAGTCGGTTCACCGTAACCGCTGTACTGGGCGGTAATCGTCGCGGTTGCGGTCGCGCCGCGCTGTGAGATTTTGATGGTAAGTTCCGACTGTACGGGGCGGTTCGTATCCGGGTCAAGCCACAGTCGCGCCGTCGCGTTCTCAAGCGAGCCGCGGTCCAGCGCCACGTCGCCAGCCTGTCGACGATCCATCAATGACTCGATGGTGTCAGCGCTCGGGGACGCCGTGACGAGAACGGTCCGATTGCCGTCAAGCGTCGCGTTGCCCCGCCAGTAGACGTTCGAGCGTTCAAAAAGCAGCACTTGCCGGTGGAGCGGTGTCGCGGTCGCCCACGGTTCGGAGCGAGAGACGTTCTCGACAGCGTAGCCGCCCCAGGGGTCCTGACAGCCCTGGTACGCCCTGTAGCCGTCGACGTAGGACTTGACTGTCTGGTCTTGCATCCGTGTCGTCGCCTGCATCCGTTTCGCGGAGACGTTCACCGCACCGCTTCCATCGACGCTCAGCGTTCGCGACTGGTCGCCATCCGACGCAGTCACCTGCATGTCCATTTTGAATCGGTACGCTTCGACTGGGGCTATCGAACGACTCGCCTCCTCGACAGCCGCGACAGCTCGCTCGTCGCTCGGCGGCGGGCTATCACCCATGAATGTACCACACCCGGCGAGGAGGGACACGAAGCACACAGCGAGGAGCAATCGTCGCATACGCTATGTTTGTTCACCCTCGTTTCAAAAACGTCGCGGGTCTGACTTATCACAGGACAATCGCTACAAATCGGCCCATTCTCGATAGGACAACCGTGGGATAATCCCCGGTAGAATGGACCAACTCGTCTCTGGTAGTCCTTAGCTTCCCATCGCCGAGCACGACAGATTGGCAAGCGAACAGTAACAATCCAGAGCTGGAGCAGTCGGGGCTCTCCGTTGGAAACTGAAATCGATTTCACAAAACATATTCTAATTTCTACTATTTCTAAGGTTAGTTCGAATCGCAAGACATCGACCAAGGTTAGAAATCCGACTATGTCCTAACTATAATAGAAAATATATATTTCGCAGTTCTCGGTGTGTCAAAACTGGCTTCGACAAAGGCTCTGTCATCCGATATCAGAAGTTTTGGTCGTTCAGCTCCGATATCTGCCGACTGGTCAGTCCACCGGTTTAGCTAGGTTCGACAGCGGCCACGCACGTTCTTTCGGTGGGAGGCATCTGGGTTGGACACCCGGAAATCGACAAAGGACGGCGTTCGGTTGGTTTGTGGGTTTCAATCTCTCGCCTCTATCCTTGACACTATGTTTCCCGTCAGGTTACGAGACCACTCCTACAGTATCCTAAGATTTCGACTGCGTCGAGTAGTAGTCACTGCTGAGGAACAGCTTGCCCAGTAAGACATTACAGCGAAACACGTAGCAAATTCTCATAATCGGGTTCAAAGGCCGCAAGAAACGTTCTATACTCTGTTCCGTTCAGGCTATGACGAATCCCATCGAAACACAGAATCCCGACATCAAAGCCGTAAGCACGGCTGAAATGCGGAATACAGAAACCAAGATCGTCCCTCAACCTGCCTGAATCGGCCGTCAAACTCCCCACCTGAGCTAGTCATAATCGGTTCCCGTCTGGCGATTAGCAGGAATAGGCGTAGTGGCGACTACCGCCCGTCGTCAGAAACACGAATCAGGAGGCAGCCGCCCGCTCCGTACAGATCGTAATCCCACCGGGTGACTACTGGCCGTCCTCACAACGGTAACTGCGTCCTAGTTCTTCCTCTCCCTCGTCGATGGAAGTGTTCTTGCGGCCGTCAGCGCCGATTATGAAAACCACCCCATCACCGAATGTTCAACTTAGATTCCAAAACCGGCAGGAGAGCGCCGCTACTAGTAGTTAGGAAAGGCTACAGTGAGTGGCTGTTTGTCGCTCCAGTTCGGGACACCATGTGACAAACCTAGCTGCGGAGTAACGGACCGAATGCAGCCGATATTGGGATTAGGAACCATGTTCACTTACTCGCAAGGCAACGGTCCCTAGAGTGAAGTGATCGGATAGATCGCGGACAGTCGGGTATATCGGGATGGAATGTCTGCATCTGTTGTCTCAACCAGACCGGCGTCGCTGGTTTATCCCAAATCGATGTTGTGAACGAACCCAGGATGAAGCTCTCGGGAGGGCATCGTCACAGCCGTTGTGACGGGGGCAGCCAGCCTGGTCGCGTCGTTCGTGTTACGACAACTCACTTCATGTCTGTAAATGGGGGGTCGCTCTCGGGTGCAACAGCTACGGAAGACAGCGTCGGCGGCGGTAGGACGTGTGCCGTCGCGTCCACGCCGCGGTGGTGTCGGTTTGGGCCTTTCTTAGGTGGAGTCTGTCACAGGGTTATGTTCCATTGCCTGTCACAACAGGCGTGACGCCTCCTGTGGCGGTCTTCTCGGCCGTACTGTCCAGGAGGTCGAGCCCGGTGTAGCGTTTTTCCAAGAGTTTTTCATCGACTGCCATGTCGAGTTCAGGACAAGCCCCACTCTCAAAGCGCCGAAGACTCTTTGGTTAGTTAACAACTATTAGCGTCTTGATAATGGAATAGACACACCCCGCAACGAGTGAAAACTTCGGAGGATGGATTCTCCAATCTCGTGAGACACACTTCGTACCGAGTGAAAACTCATGAGTGTGAGTTTTCCAGTCCCATGGGACACACACTTCGTACCGAGTGAAAACTCATGAGTGTGAGTTTTCCAGTCCCATGGGACACACACCTCGTACCGAGTGTAGCTGTTGATCTAGCATATTCTGTTTCACTCGTTACTCGGTGTGTCTCTTCCCCTCATTTGGTATATAATCTGATTTGATAGCGTTTGAAAGTCTTGCTAAGGCAGTTTTGAGAGTTTTCACTCGGCCCGAGGTTAGGAACAATTAAATGTTGTCCATTTGTTGTCTCGATAGCAATGGATGATTCCGAGGACGGATCTTCGATTTTTGCGGGTGGTGACATCTTCGAACAGCGGGAGTTACTCCGAGTCGGCCACGTGCCGGACATCGACCGAATCGTGGGCCGCGACGAGGAAATTTCCGCAGTTGGGCGTGCGCTCGGTCCTGGAACGAGGGGGAGTCCGCCTGAGACGACCATTATCTATGGGAAGACCGGGACTGGGAAATCACTCGTTACACGGTGTGTGTCTCGACAGGCACAGAAAGAAGCCGATTCCCACGACACGGACTTCCGATTTTCATATGTGGATTGTTCGGACTACCAGTCAGATGCCAAGGCGAGCCGAGAAATGGCAAGGCGGCTCTCCGACACACTCGATGCTGAGAAGAATATTCCGCGCGTCGGTATCGGTGCTGCGGACTACCGGGATATAACATGGGAACTCCTCGATGAACACGACGTTGACGTGTTTGTCGCAATTTTAGATGAAGTGGATAAGCTCGACGACGACGACCTCCTTCGGAGTTTGACTCGGGCAAAAGAAAGCGGGAAGGCAGATGCACATATCGGTGCCATCTGTGTGAGTAACAAAATCGAGTATCGAAATCGGCTGAACGAGCGACTTGACTCCAGTCTTCAGGACAACGAGCTCGTCTTCGATCCGTATGATGCGAATCAAATCCGGGCAATCCTCGAAAACCGTACCGATGCCTTTGTAGATGGAGTCTTACAGGAGGGCGTCATTCCAAAAGTCGCTGCACTCGCTGCCCAAGAACACGGCGACGCCCGCAAGGCCGTCGACACACTATACGAGGCGGGGCGAATCGCAGAGAAGGAAGAAGCGAATATCGTTACGGAAGATCACGTCGATGACGCCGTTCAGCGGGCGGAGATCAATCGATTCAAGCAACTCGTCAGCGGGACCACACCCCACGTCAAACACATCCTTCGAACGCTCGCTTTACTTACCGCCGATAACCCCGGCCAGCAGTCGTTCTCGACGCACGAAATCTACGAGGCCTACACACAACTCGTGGCAGCAGAAGAAGGCACACCGCTCTCGGAAGATCGTGTGTATCGGCTCCTCAAAGAGCAGTCGTTTTTGGGTGTCACTGAATCCGAGCATACTGGGGGAGGCCATAGCGAGGGGAGTTTTTTGGAGCATCGGTTGGTCCGAGACCCTGAACTGGTCATTGAGGCTCTTGAGAAGTAGCGGTTTCACTCGGTGTGGGGTGTGTCTGTGGGAGTACACGACTATTTAGAATTTCGTATGTGGTAGATGATCGCCCGGAGAAACAGTGTCTCACTAACAGAAAGCCCCCGCGTTCTCGGCTCCCGCGACTCGCTACGCTCCAGTGGGTGCTTGCATCGTCGGGGTTCGCCGAGAACGCGGCCCTTTCAGTCCCGCCCAAAGGTAGTTGGCCAGCTGGTATGGGCCGGACTGAAGGTATGTCCTCTTAGTCGTCGAAGAAGCCGAGAAACTCTAGGCAATCAGCATGGGTTAGGGACCCACGTTTCGGTTCAAGGCGCTCACGCTCAAGGTCGTCACCAACGATGTCTAGCGTGTCGTCGTGGCTTCCGTCCACAAAAGAGGGTGCGGATTTCGTTGATACGTGTTTCCAGACCGCGGTTGCTGTATATCTCTAGGAGTCCCTGACAAGTGGCTCGTACCACTCTCGATTCTGACGGTACCACTCAACAAACTTCGAGACTCCTTCTCTGATCGTGTGCTCTGGTTCGTACTCAATAAGGTCACGTGCCTTGGACGTATCAGCATGCGTGTGTTCAGCATCGGCGTCGTGACGATCTTCGTATACTAGTTCTATATCTGGAGCCAGTTGGTCACGAATCTCCATGGCTAGCGTTTTGATTTCAATGTTATCTGTCGAGCCAATATTGATAGCTTCGCCGTCAGCCGCGTCCTCATCAAGCAATGTGACGTTCGCTTCGATGATATCTTCGATATACGTGAAATCCCGCGTCTGTGCACCATCACCATAGATGATCGGCGGATCACCATTGATACAGCGGGAGACAAAGTTCGAGATAGCCATGTTTGGGCGCATCCGTGGACCATAGACAGTGAAATATCGCAGCGCAACAGCCGGGAAATCATATACCTCAGCATACGAGCAGGCATACCGTTCAGCTGCTAGTTTTGATGCGCCGTATGGCGAAACGGGCGTCGTCGGATGCTGTTCGTCGTATGGAAGATATTGCGGAACTCCATAGACCGACGATGAGGATGCCATTACGAACCGTTCGATACCCTTGTCCCGGCAAGCATCAAGCAGATTCAGCGTGCCACCGACGTTGATTTCGTCATATTTCCGGGGGTTCTGTACACTCGGTCTAACACCGGCTTGTGCGGCCTGGTGGTAGACGTAGTCAGCATCGGCGACTAGTTCTGTGACGAAGTCGCCGTCACGGACATCACCTTCGATAAATTCGTAACTTCCGTCACTCTCTTCAGCTACTTTGCGGCCATTGTCGATATTATGCCGTTTAATATCAAGGTCGTAAAATGGTTCGAGGTTATCCACAACGACGACATCATGGCCGTCTCGGACAAAGCGTTCAGCGAGATGTCCGCCGATGAATCCTGCCCCTCCAGTGACAAGAATTTGCATTAGTAAGAGCCTCAAGTGCAGTAAATAAAAAACGCAATGGTACCACCAAAGCTTAGAAGCTATATTTTTGCCGCCGATCTCACCACTCGTCAGTCGCTGCAGCCGTATACGCGTCCAGAGCATCTTCGGCTACTTGGTCCCAATCAAACCGTTGTGCGCGCTGTCGTGGCTCCGTGGTGGGCTCTGCACCGGCCAGGACACGGTCCAGTACATTGGCAACACCTTCGACAGTCGGGTCGGCTAGGAACCCCGCATCGCCGACGACCTCGCCGACCGCCGAGTCCGGATGATCTGCCCCGATGACCGTACAGCCCGCTGCCATTGCCTCCACAGCCGTGATCCCGAAGCCTTCGCGCGTGCTCGGTGTCGCGAAGATACTGCCCGTCTGCATCTGTGCCAAGACGTCGTCGTACTCCTCGAGGAAGCCGGTAAACGTTATTCGCTCAGCTACCGATAGCGAATCGGCTAAACTTTCGAGTTCCGACCGTTCGGGTCCGTCGCCGACGATGCCGAGTGTGGCTTCTTCTGGCGCGACTTGGTCGAACGCTCGCAGGAGGATATCGACGCGCTTGTCCTCGATTAACCGCCCTGCGAAGAGGACATCGAACCCATCCTCAGCGGGGGGCGTGTCTCGAATCTGCTCGTAATCGATTCCGTTCGGAACAGTCCGAATCTGTTCGCGTTCAGGACCGATGTCCCCCAGACGACCTGCGGTGAGTTCCGAGACAGCAATTGGGTGCTGTGGGATGCGGGCAGTTGCGTGCTCGACTCCCTTGCCAAACGGTGCTAGATGCCCGAGATATCCGTCCCAGTAATCCCCCCAGACTTCGTGCCAGGTTGTTACGAGCGGCGTGTCGGTACCGAGAACCCCGAGTTTGCTAGACAGGACCGGAAAATAGGGAAACACGGACGCGACGACGACATCGTGTTCGTCTACGTGGCGGCGCAGTGGAACGACCACGTCTTTTGCGAACTCTAGCGCTTCGCCGATTGACCGTCGTCCATCGTCATCCGTGTAGAGTTCGCGGTTTGGACTCACTGCCCGGAGTGTCATTCCCTCGTGCGTGATTTCTTTCGGCCCATCCCAGAAGTGGCGTCCGTAGACGGTTACGTCGTGGCCGTTGGCAGCGAGTCGGGTACCAATCTCGTGGATTCGCTTTTCCGCACCGCCAGTTACGAACGGATATATCACATTACTTATGAAACAGACATTCATACTGTGTTGCAAAATGGCTCATTGGGTGGCATATTGAAAACTCCGCTTCAATAACGAGGGAGTCCTGCTACAAAGGGTGTTCATATGTCTAGCATAAATACGACCAACGGTTAGCAAAGGAGAGTCTCTGCCTGTTAATCGTGGTCTATCAGTGAACAGTCAGAGGGGCGGCCCAGTAGTTTCTATTTTTCGAAGACATCCCTTAGGACGGGAGCACGTAGAAGTCACGCTCTAAATTTTCATGACTTCCGGCCCGACCAAACAGTTGAATAGAGAGTTTATACGAAATAGTCGACGATGTTCATGATAGATAATACTTCGTTCATTTGCTCTATTTAATTCACCAATTCAATTCACGAAGATGAGTCACAATTTCTCGGTCGAACCGTTTAATATCCTGACACTGTTGAGTCGAGGTAATGGAAATTCTACAGACGCCGGTGCGATTTTATCCATATATTGGTGGTGTCGAATCTTACGTCCACAATATAGCTAAAAAACACGTGGCATCTGGACACAGTGTTTCTGTTGTTTGTGCCAAAGCCAAACCCGAAAGTAAAAAACGAGAGGTTATTGACGGCATCACCGTTCGTCGACTGGCAAGTATTGGACAAATAGCGAATACTAATATCACCCCTGCCCTGCCAACCGTCCTTCTGGAAGAGGCTCGGAAGGCAGAAGTCATTCACACACATCTTCCAACACCCTGGAGTGCAGACCTGAGCGTTCTTGCCGGTGCAGTCACCGGCACTCCTGTCGTCGTCACGTATCATAATGATATCATCGGCGACGGCCTTGCTGACTACGTAGCGACCGCGTACAATCGAACGATGCTTCAGCTAGTTCTCAGACTCGCTGACCGCATCATTGTAACACAGTCAGACTACCTGAAAAACTCGAAGCATCTTGACTCATATGCCGAGAAAGTACGGGTCATACAAAACGGAGTCAACGTCGAACAGTTCCGTCCAGTTGAACTCAACTCTGAGGAGCGAAAGCGCCTCGGCTTTGCTTCTGATCGGCCGACTCTATTCTTTTTAAGTGTGCTCGATGGTCATCACGGATATAAAGGTCTAGACGTATTATTAGAATCGATAGCACGACTTAATAAAAAAGCGGATATTGTCCCGAAATTGCTCGTCGGCGGTGGCGGTGATGCACACTCACGGTACAAACAGCAGGCCACAAAGCTCGGTATTGATGATCATGTAGAGTTCATAGGACGTATTCCCGACGAAGATCTCGTCTCGTTATACTCCGGTGCCGATTTGTTTGTGTTACCCTCAAAATCTTCTGATCAAGAAGGGTTTGGGCTGGTTGTGCTAGAAGCACTGGCTTGTGGAACCCCTGTCATAACAACGGATGTCGTTGGTGTCTCAGACGAAATCGTTGCCAACAACGCCGGCCGACTGGTCGCTGCCGGTGATTCGAAGGCACTGGCCGAAAGTATTACAGATAGTCTCGAAAACGCCAAGTTCGATACAGAGCGAGGCCGGGAGATTTGTCGTAAACAATACTCATGGGAAGCGAGTGCAACCGAGTTAGAAAGACTGTATTACGAAATTGCTGAGGAATCAGCGGCCAACTCTTCTTAAATCTCAAATACCCAAGTGTACTTTTATTTCATAATTATCATGGTTTGTATCATTTTCAAGCGGGTGTTGGCTTTGAGGTTCGAAAATACTTTCAATTAGATTGTCAATATTTGAAGTAGTAACGATGGGATCAAAGCCTAATATTATATTCCTCGTAGTCGACACTTGCAGAGCCTCAACTTTCCATAATCTTCTTCAAGAAGGCAAAATACCGAACTTCAAATCATTATTTGATGATGCAGTTATGTATGAGAACGCTACTGCGGCCGGCCCGTGGACAGTTCCCTCTCATGGTTCAATGTTCACAGGACTCTATCCCTCACAACATGGTACTTCTGCAAACAAGCCAAATTTCAATCCACCGAACACGCCAATTGCTCAGGCACTTAATCAGGAAGGATATCACACTGTCGGGGTTTCCGCTAACCCTTGGATATCCCCCGGGTTCAATTTTGATAAGGGATTTGACCAGTTCAAAACAGCATATGACCTATTCTGGGGTGGTGCAGAACTTGGAGATATTCGGAACCTTTCCTCTCGCCGCGAACAGGTGCGTACACTGTCAAATCGAATTAGCATAACATCAAGTGTCAAGACTATTGCGAACATAGTATACGAAAAATTCTGGGCAAAACGATCTGATAGTGGAGCGAAAAAAATAACATCTGATGCACTATCTATATTAGAAAATGCGGGAAATGATCCGCAGTTTCTCTTTCTGAATTATATGGAACCACATCTGGATTACGAACCACCCGACAATGTGGCGAGGGACGAACTGCCTGACAACGTAGACCTACAGGAAGCGCGCCAGCTCAATCAAAACCCATGGAAATACATTGCTGGCCAAGAATCAATGAGTCCTCAACACTTTGAGATTCTTCGCAGCCTTTACCGTTCAGAACTCCGATATCTTGACACTCAAATTGGCCGTCTACTTGAGGGAATTAAAGAAAAAAACATCATGGATAATACCTGTATCGTTGTCGCTGGAGATCATGGAGAAAATATCGGAGAGCACGGGTTGATGGATCATCAGTATTGCTTATACCAAACATTAGTTCACGTTCCACTCGCGATTCGATATCCAGATACGGTGGCTCCTAGAAACGTCACGGATCTCGTGGAAACAAAGGACATCTATGGAGCCCTATGTGAGATTGCAAGTGTGGGTAACGAAGACGTTGCAAATCCCTTACTGAACGAAGAAGACAGAGACAATCAAGTAATCTCGGAATACCCAGAGCCCCAGCCGTCGATGGATGCTTTGGAAGAACGGGCTGGAAAGCTTGATGACGAAACTCGAGAATATGACCGTTCTCTTCGCGCGATTCGAATAGGACCTTGGAAACTTATTGAGGGGTCGGATGGTCTCACAGAGTTATACAATCTCGAAGAAGATTCGGCAGAATCGACTCCAAGAAGTAATACTGAGCAAACTGAGCGGCTTCACAATCGGCTAGTATCTGAACTCGGCGAATTAACTGTTGGTACGAACAATGAGTCCAGTGTAAACGAGACTACCCAGAGTCGACTAGAAGACTTAGGATATATTTGAGTCGTACAATCTAAAGCCCCTTTCTAGCTATTCTCTTTATTATTCCAAGATTCCGTCCCATTCTCGTTTCTAACTGTTCAACCAGGTCAATATCAGCCTCATCTACGCTTGAGGTCAGAATGAGAACTACCGGTTGAAAAAGGGTCAAACTGATACCAACACAAATTAGATCCACCAGTCCAATGGGGGAGGGCACAATTCTTGAAACCAGTACCGCAAGTACGGACATGACACCGAGATGTTTGGCAATATTAACTGAGAATGGAGATGCACCTGTGAGGTGGTAAATCCAGATTAGTTCGGTCCCATTATAGACAATATATCCGACAACAGTAGCAACGGCTGCTCCGGATATTTCGAACACTGGTATTAAAACATAATTCAGGATAATATTTGAAGACAGGCCTAAAGCACCAGAGAATAGCTCGATTTGAGGACGATCAATTGCTTTGACCATATCTCCGTCAAGACCACTGAGAGCGCGAAATAACAGTCCGGTACTCAGGATCGTTAGAACGGGTGCTGCAGGTAAGTAGTTGTCCCCGAACAGAATTTGGATGATGTCTCCCGAAAACAGGGCGAACAGTAGGACCGGAGGAAGCGTTATCAAAAGAATCCACTTTGTAGTGATTGTGAATATTTGATCAAGGCCTGCCGTATCTCCTTCTGTGTAATACTCTGTTGCCACCGGAAGAAAAAGAAATGTAAAAGAGCCCAAAGCAAAGGTCGCGATCTTTTTTAGGGGCTGTACCGCTCGATAATATCCCACTTCATTTGACGGCAAAAAATAACCAATCATCAAAATGTCTACCCTATTTAGAAGAAGAAATATTCCTGATCCAATAGCAAGCGGCCAAGAGAAGCTCCAGAGCTTACGAGCAGTTTTTCCATCGGGTAATGTATCGAATACATTCCATGACAGTCCACCCTTCGAAATAAAATATAGAGCAATAATAAATGCGAACAGGGGACCGGTGACCCAGTATACTATCGCACCATCAAATTCTCTGCCCCCTATTATAAATAAAAGGAGAGCGATGAATGCTATTCCTCTTCCACCGATCTGTTGTGCCATCACGGCAGGGAAGGTTCTTTTTTGTGCGCGAAGGGTCGCAAGAGCTGCTCGTGAGAGAGGGTAAACAAGTAAAAACGGAGACAGTAGCACCAGAAACTCATAAAGGTAATCTGCAGACATAAGGTTTGCAAACCTTCCCCGAAAAAGATAGAGGCCGCCAACGGCAGCAACAGCTGAAAGGAATATCATACTGAATCCAGCATAGAGTATCTGAATTTGACGCTTCTTTGCCTCAGTTGCTGAAAGTTGCCGGGTCATTCCTTGGTGAATCCCAAGTAGTGCAATAGTCCCGAGAGAGAACACGACGGTATATGCCAATGTTAGCTCTCCATACAGTGAGGGTGGGAGAGATCTAGCGATAATAACCTCAGCCAACAACCCGATAGAATTTCCAAAGACAGTGGCTAATAGGACAATTGCCGCGCTTTTTGCCAATTTAGATAACGTTGAACGGTGCTTACTCACAGGTGTCTATGGAGAGAGAATATCTGTCATCTCTTCAATTTTTGGAAATATAGTATTACTGTCCAAGCCCCAACGGATTCCGGTTAATATCACTTATTATCATGATTTCCGTCAGCTATTGAACTACAGTTTAGCGCTACCTCATAATCGCTCTCAGGGATCACCAGTCAATAAAAGGTTAATAGCTTGGATAATCGTATGACGTACATGACAAACATCATACTACTCACAATAGATTGCTTCCGATATGACCGGTGTGGATTTAATGGGCACCATCAGAACACGACCCCTTTCCTAGACCAATTAGCTGGGGAATCAATTATCTTTGATAACGCGTTTGCTACAGGGCCATATACTACAGAATCAGCTCCTGGTATTTTTGCTGGCCAGCACTCGTTCAACGGTTGTTATTTTAATTCCCACGCGTGGAAAGCTATCCCTGAAAGCAGTGAGACAATCGCCTCGTATCTGAACGAACATGGGTTTGAGACGTTAGCCGTCTTATCAAACCCCCATATGACTGCGGACCGAAATTTCGATTTAGGGTTCAATTTGTTCCGGAATTTACAGACGGATGGGGAAGATCCGAAGGCAAAAACAGAGGAGGACAACTCGGCTTTCTCTGTGGCGGACTACGCACATGACATAAAGACCCGGATGAGAAAGTACGATTCATTATTAACACCATATACCGTTCCATACATAGCTCATCGGTTGCTACAGATGCGGAGTGGGTGGCCGGCCCACCGCGCTGAGTACGTACTTCAAGAGTTCGTCGACGAACTTACTACCGCGGTTGAACCGGTGTTTGGATGGACTCATCTCATGGACTTACACGCTCCGATACACCCCGACGTTGGTGATACATCAGCATTTACAAATTCGCTCTTCCGAAGCAGATTGTTGGTCGGGTAGAGCTGTCGCTGTGAAAGCGTAGCGGGCAAGGGTGACGCGAACGCGTCACCCGGACGCAATGTTCCCATTTGAATTGCTGAGTTCAGAGGAGAGCGCCGCGAACCTGCTGGAGCAGGTTCGCTGGCGCGAGGGCCTCTGTTGCCCGCGCTGCCGGTCTGAATCGGTGATCAAACACGGCAGCTATCGAGAGTATCAACGGTATCTCTGTAAGGATTGCGACCGCACGTTCAACGACAAGACCGGCACGATCTTCGCGCACGCGAAGATCGGCCTTGACAAGCTGTTATTCGCGTTCTACTCGTTCCTCCGGTTCAATACGAGTATCCGCCAGCTAGACGCTGAAATTGACGTTTCGTATCGCTCGCTTCGCCGGCGCGTCGAGCAGTTCGCCAGAACGCTCGACGCGCCAGCCATCAACCTCGTTGGCCCGGTCGAGATTGACGAGTTCTACGTCTCTGCTGGGAAGAAAGGCCGCGAGCGCGACCAAGAGTCGCGCTCGCGTGCTCTCTCGAAACGCGGACGAGGAACGTATGAGGGAGACAAACCGCCAGTGTTCACGCTCGTTGATCGCGGCAGCGGTCAGCGATACGTCGTCCCAGCGAAATCCACCGATGAAGCGACCGTGCGACTCCTTCTCGACAACCACGAGAAGGAGTCGCTGACCGTCTACACGGACGGATTTCGGGCCTACGATCCACTCGACGATGACGAGAGCTTCCACCGAGAATCAGTAATTCACGGTGACGGCGAGTACGTTGATGAAGACGCACACGTGAACACGTGCGAGAGCCACGCGTCGCTGGCGCGACGGTGGCTCTCGCCGCACCGAGGTGTCTCAAAAGACAAACTGACAGCGTATCTCAGACCGTTCCAACTTCGGCGACGAGTCCTCCGCAAACCGGGACGAGAAGCACTGAAACAGATTATCCGAGAAGTTCTCTGACTCACCAACAATGTACTTCACAAGAGCGTATCGTATATAAGGCACGCATCAATATCGTCCTCCGAGGTTGTGGGAAGTTGAGACTACAGCGGGTATAGCGGGCCTGTGATGCGTGGTTTCGGCCGATTCAGTGAGGGAAACTGATTCAGATTGCTCTCCAAACGGTCAATCATATTGAATTCCCAACCATATACGCGAATTTCGGCGACTTCCGGTAGCGTTGCCACTCAGCCGCTGCGCTACCACGGAGAGAGTCACACCACTATCCGATTCCCGTCTCCTTCTTCAACAGCGTTAGCGTGTTGTCAGCTGTCACAATTGGCGAATGCTCGTACTCGCCAGTTACCTCGACTTGGACGAGTAGATCGACAGCCCGCCAGATCGAGTACAGCAGGCAAGCGAACGCGAAGTAGAAGAACCGCAGCCCGAAATTCTTCGACGTGGTGGCGGCCATAAATCGCTTGATCGACTTGTAGCCGCTCTCGATCTCCCACCGATAGCCGTACTCAGTGAGATGCCCGCTCCCCCGATTCGTCATGAACACCGAATACTGCCGGTGATTGTCGTGTTCTGAGTTCTCTTTTCGACGGTAGATCAGCGTTGTCTCGTGCCACTCGTTCTTTCCGAGGTGGAGCTTCCTGTCGGTCTCGTACCGGTCTTGATCACGTCGAAGCAACCGCTTTGCTTGGGCTTTCTCGCTGGTCTGCATTCGCTTGGGCACGACATACGACAGTCCCCGCTGGCCGATCATCTCCAGAACGTGCTGGCTATCGAACTCCCGGTCCATCAGGACGTTGTCGACGTGAACGACCGCTTCAGCAGAGTCCAAGAGATCCTCAACGATCTCCTTCCGTGACTCACCCCGCCGCACAGGTCGCGCATCGAGTACAATCGGGACAGCATTCCCGACTAACTGAACCGTCGCCCACTGGTACGCGTATTCGTCGGTCTTCTCCTTCGTGCCGATGATCTCGTCTTCGTGGCCCGTCCTATCGCCAGTAAACGGGTCAGCTTCGGTGATGTCGATGGCGACGATGCCCGCCCGAAAGAACTCCTCTGTTCGGCCGGCCTCATCCAGCAGCCGGGTGACGGCCTGTCGGTACATCTCGCGAATCTCCTCAATGGAGAGGTCACGAATCTGGTCGCGATGGGCGTGGCCAAGCGGCGTCCGATCACGTGTCGACTCGTGGATGAAGCTACGAGCGCCCTCGTTAGCAGCGAGGTTCTCACGCAGCCCGAGATAGGTCTGTAACCCCCAGTAGGCATTCTCGTGAATCTCACAGCCTTCACCGCGATCTAACGAGAACACCGGAAAGACGATCCGGCTGACGTGGTCGATGATCTGTTCCGCCCGTTCCAAGACGGTCTGATCGTCGGAATCGGATCCCCTGCCGTCGTCCTCTCGCTGTGGGGATCTCCGCTCCGGATGACGTGGAACAGTGACACCTTCGCTCTGAGCAGTAATGAGAACCGTTTGTGCGGCAGTCTCGACTGTTTCCCGCAAATCGGCGGTGAAGCGCTCGTGCCAGCTTCGCCACAGTGTTGACTGGTTCGGAACGGTCTCAAACTCGAACTGCTTGCAAAGTTCAGGGTGGCTGTCGAGGTATTCGACGAGTGCCGTCTCGTGATTCCATCCGTGGATCTCTTTCAGCACGAAGATGCGAAAGAGAGTGTCCATCTCATACCGGGTCGACTTCGCGTAGCGGTCATGGGGATCGAATCTGAAGTAGGCCAGTGGTAGCGAACAGACGAACTGCTCGATTGAGTCGTGGCTCTCGTGGGCGAACCACGCGCCCGAAACCGTTCGGATATCCGATTCCAATCCCGCAATCGATGTTCGGTCGTACAGTGGTGTCGAATGATACGCCGGCCACTCGACGTACGATCGTCGAGCGATGCTTCGAAAGACCGTGCGACGAGAGACAAGAGTCGAAGCCACTACGGGAGGGTCAGTAGGACACGCACAAGAATTCGTCCAGATCAACAGAGGGCTGGACGACTACTACAACAGGTGGCCGTACCCTTTGCGTTCGAGTTCGGCTTCCAGTTCGACGTGCATCGCTTCGACAGTTTCCTCGCCGAAGTGTTGTCCCGTCATCGCCCCCGAGATCTCCGCGATTTCAGCGTGCCACTCACGGACTGCGTCCGCAAGCGCGGCGAGAAGTTCTTCCTCGGTCTTGTTTGCCCCATCGACTTCCTCGACGATCTGCCACCCCGGCTGAAAGTTTTCGAGGACGTATCCTGTCTCCTTGAACTGAATCGCGAACCGCTCACAGACTGCTCCGAACCCGGTTTCGATGCTGAGTAACGGAAGGACGTGGACGATATCCTCGTGCTCCTCCAGTTCACGGAGGTCCGCAACGGGCACAGCGGTTTCTGGCAGTACAGAATACAGCGGATCAGGCAGAAGAGGGCCGCTCTCATCGGCCCCCGACGGCTCGTACTGGTCGTCGATCGGATCGCCTTTCTCTTTCCCGACTGTTGGCTCTGTGTCACTCGGTTCATCGCTGAGAATCTCTTTCAGGATAGCGTAGAAGCGCCACTCGTCGCCGTAGTCGTAGAGATAGCAGATGCGGTCGTACTGTTCGAGACCGAGTTGACGAGTCATCTCACCGATCGTCACATCACCCGCGTTCTCGATCCGCTCGGTACGTAATACCGGATCGCCACCAAGTGATTCCTCATACTCCTGCTGGCACTGGTATTTGACTGCGCTGTCCCAGTAGTCCTCGTCGTCGCCGACAAACCAGAGATGCCCCTGATCGAGCCCGAATGCGGGGTTGATTGCTGATTGGAATTCAGCGATCGTTCTGTCTGCGCCGACGACGATATCTCGCCACAGGGATGTCGGATCGGGGTCGAACTTGACGCGAAATCGGTAGGCAGTCATCTTTGCATCTCCGTACCCGTGCGGAAGCTCGTGAGGTCGTCGATACGCTGCTCTAGGTCTTCGATCTCGTCTCGAAGTTGTTCAGCTTCGTCGTCGTCACTGGCGGCGAGACGGTCTTTCAACCCCTGGAGCCGCGATTCTTTCACGTCTTCATCGACCTCTGCTTTCCGGACGTACTCGCTTTCCTCGATGTCGTAGACATCCGATTCAGAGAGAGTGGTCACTTCGAGTGCTTCATCGACTTTCGAGCGGTCGACGCTCAGCACACGTTCACGGTCGATGCCAGCGTTCTCGAGGCGTTCCAGTACCTCCTCGTCGTCTTTGAGCGAGCGATTGCGGCGACTCGTCCGCTGGACAGAGCCGTACTGCCCGGAGACGGGACGGTCGTGATGGAGTCGAGCAAGAAGAACATCCGCGACTTCCTGCCGAAAGTCGTTCGCATCTCGCTGGACATCTGAGAGCAGCGTATAGAGGTTCACCAGCGCGTTCGTCTCCAATTCAGGGAGATCAGTCACTTCGTGACGTTCGAGTGCATCGATGAGGAGGAGCGCGTCCGAGTAGACATCCAGTCCGTCGGGTTCAGTTCGGTCCTCGTCCGTAGGTTCCTGTTCTGCGTCGACTACCTGCGTCGCCGTCGCGATCTCTGATCGGGTAATGACACCAGCATCCTCATCAACCTCGAACCGTGGATGGACACTCCACACCGCAGGATACGGATCGGCATCCGCCGGAAGACGATCAAGGTCAAATCCGTCAGGGACATCCTGGATCCGTCGATAGAGCGTTTCGAACTGGTCTCGCTGGAGCGGCCGCGTCTCGTCCCTGTCTTCGAAGTGGATGATGACGCGAGCGTCCTGCACGTCAGTAATACGAAATCGGTGATGGGAGAGCGGCGTGATGAGCGTCGCACTCTCGGGAAGATCATCGAGTTCCTCAAGAAGCGTGTGCCAACTGGCGGTGAAAGACATATAGTGTGGTTGCGTGCCATTCCGACTAAATCTTGTTCACAACGCGGTCATCGGTGGGTAGTCTCCGTAACAGACAGTCTGATACGTGTCTCTTCGGAACTACCGATATGGCTGAGACGTACGCACTCCGTGTCCAGGTCGAGTCACACGAATACGACGGCGAGTTCTATCTCGTTGGCGAAGGGTACGGGACCCCAGCAGACATGTTGGACAACGTCGCTGCCGATCATCTCTTACGAATCGCAAATGCGCCACGTATCGAAGAGTACCTGCTCGACGTGCTGAAGCACGGAGAGAATACAGGTGAAGCCGAGTGTGAGGCGACAGACAGCGATATCGAATGCTGGATTCACGTCGATGTCTCCTACCAGAGATACGCTTTCGGTGTCGGGGACAGAATGTTTGAGTTCTCCGGCGCACCGACCAAAAGCGAAATCGCGTCGACTGTCACGCAACTCCAGTCGTAGCTGTGGACTCTCGGTCAGGGATCGAAGTGGTAGATGTAGGGGTGGTCAGCCTTCCCAGCGGGCATAATCTCTTCGAGTAGCTTGCGAACCTCGGATTCGGAGGGGCCACTAGTGATGATCCGATCATCGTAGATCGCTACATAGGCTTCGTTGAGTCCCAACTCGCGCAGTTCGCGACCCAAGCTGCGGGCTCGGGCCTTCCCCATTTCCTGGTGGTAAATCCGCTCCAGTTCGTCGGTTCTCTCCCGCAACTGCTCGATCTCCGACGCGTATCGCTCTCGGTTGCGCTTGTTCTTCATGTAGAAGCGCAACTTCTCGGCGTCCGTCTTTTCGTCTTCCTTGGGTACTGGAAGCGAGTCGATGATGCCGAAGCGATGTTTGGCCTCTTCGTACTCGTCATCGATGTCAGTACTGAGGGAACCCCCGAAGATGATGTTCTTGACCCCGATCCACCCGTCGTAGACGATCTGGTCCTCGAACGGCAATAGGACGACACTCGAAACTGGCACTGGAAGTGCGGACTCGTCCCACAGTTCGGCGAACGGAAGCCGAGCCGGGCGGACTGCGTAGGCTTGCGGCGGTTCTGTCCAATCGAGGAAGATCGCGTCGTCCTCGCGATAGCGGACGACGACGAACTCACCGGCGACGAAATCAGTCCACGCTGCGATCTGTTCGAGATCAGCCTCCGACAGGTCAGGAGGGTTCTCTTCAACGAAGTCCTCTATCAGGTCCGTCGTCGACTCGTTGTACAGCGTGTTTCGGAGCGGGAGGAGCTCGTCAGTATAGTGCTGTTCAAGATCAGCGACCGTTTCGATCTCTTCGATGACCTCGAATCGGTCGTTGACATAGACCAACAGATGAGCGTACAGATCTAGAAACCGTTGCTCGCTCCCCTCGGACAGTCGTCTGTCGGCTTCACTCATCGGTAATAGACGTGTTCACGGGCACACTAATCAGGTGTTTCGAACTCTAAATCAGTCATCGATATTCCGAGATCGTTCGATACGGGACGTAGTAGCCGATCTCGTCGATCCACGTCGACAGCCACTCATCAGCGGTTGATTCATCGATCTTCCCAGCATCGATTGCAGCCAACAGAACGCCAACCGACCCGACAACGGTCACACCCTGGTCTTTCGCAAACGACCGGGCATCTCCGTCGTCTGTCAGCAGTCGACCGTCGTGTGCGTCAGCGAGGGCGAACGCCTGTGCTTCCCCGGGGTCGAGATGCCCACCAACAACGGCTTCTCTGTTTGCGACAGTATCCGAAATCGTCGCGACTGGGATTTCGTCATCAAGCGTATCGAGTGCTTCCTGGAGATATGGGTGATTATCGATGCCGTGTTCGAGCTCCTCACGCACGACTGGTACCGTACAGATTCCAGAGAGGCCAGCAACTACCCACAGCTGATCGATGTACGCAAAATTCGAGAGGACAGTCGTGTTCAAGACGCTCGGATTCGCTGGAATATCACCACCGGTCATTTCGCAGACGATCCCTCGTTGCCCGAGTCCTCATCATCGAATTCGAGTTCGCTTGCTGCCTCCACCTCGTACGCTGCGTCGTCTTCGTCAACAAGTCCGAGGCGGAGTTCAACACCGTGCTCACGGAGGATGTCACGCATCGTCCACCGGTCGACATCAGCAAGTCTCGCGGCATCACCGAGCGTGATCCGCTCGCGTTCGTAGAGGGCGACGGCAGCTGCAATACGTTCGTTCTCGTGGTCTTCAAAGTATTCACGCACGAATTCTCGCAACGCATCGCTCTTGCCCCCAAACACACCAGCCTCGACAGCACCCTCGATGAGGAGGTCAAGGTCATCTGGATAGGAGCCGGTAATTCTTGCCATCGTTCTATCCGAGACTACGCCTTCATACTATTTATGAACTGCGCTAGAATACCATATGCATTGAGAAGGCCGGGCTCAACTACTGTGAGCCGGGGAAGTTGAGACTACACCGGGTTTAGCGGGGCTGTGATGTGTGAATTTGTCCGATTCAGTCAACGAAAACCACCTCAAATCACTCCCCAAGCGGCCATTCCTGTCATACTTCCAATTGTATGGGCGAATTTTCGAGACTCCCAACAGTGTAGCCACTCAGACGGCGCGCTGACCTGGACTGAGTGCCTCTCTACCCAATTCCGGTCTCCTTCTTCAGCAGCGTCAATGTGTTATCTGCCGTCACCATCGGCGAGTGCCCGTACTCACTAGTCAACGCAACCTGGACGAGCAAGTCGACGGCTCGCCAGATAGAGTACAGCAGACACGCGAACGCGAAGTAGAAGAATCGCAGCCCGAAATCCTTCGACGTGGTGGCAGCCATGAACCGTTTGATCGACCTGTACCCACTCTCAATCTCCCAGCGATAGCCGTACTCCGTGAGGTGACCACTCCCGCAATTCGTCATGAACACCGAATATTGTTGATGGTCGTCGTGCTCTGAATCTTCTTTTCGACGATAGATCAGCGTCGTCTCGTGCCACTCGTTCTTGCCGAGGTGGAGCTTCCGGTCGGTCTCATAGCGGTCTTGACCGCTCTGGAGCAACCGCTTCGCCTGGGCCTTCTCGCTGGTCTGCATCCGCTTGGGAACGACGTAGGAGAGCCCACGCTGGCTGAGCATCTCTAAGATGTGCTGGCTATCGAACTCCCGGTCCATCAGCACGTTATCGACGTGAACCATCTCCTCAGCAGAGTTCAAGAGGTCCTCGACGATTTCTAAGCGAGATTCACCCTTCCGAACTGGCCGTGCGTCAAGCACGATCGGGACGGCGTTGCCGACTAATTGGACTGTCGCCCACTGGTAGGCATACTCGTCGTTCTTCTTCTTCGTCCCGAGGATCTCGTCCTCGTGCCCGGTCCTGTCGCCGGTGAAGGGATTTGCTTCAGTGATGTCGATCGCGACGATGCCCGCTCGAAAGAACTGCTCTGTCTCCGCAACTTCGCTTAGGAGCCTATTAATGGCCTGTCGGTACATCTCACGAATCTCTGAAATTGCGAGATCGCGAATATGCTCTCGGTGAGCGTGTCCCAGCGGGGTTCGGTCACGGGATGACTCAATGACAAAACTGCGAGCCCCTTCGTTCGCAGCCAACCGCTCGCGAAGCCCCAGGTACGTCTGCAGATCCCAGTACGCGTTCTCATGTATCCCGCAGCCGTCCCCACGATCCAGCGAGAGTGCTGGGAAGACAATGCGACTGACGTGGTCGGTGATCTTCTCTGCCTGCTCTAACGCAGTTTGGTCGTCCGGTTCTGACTCACCAGACTCACTCCCGTGGTATCGGAGCTTTCGTGCCGGCTCACGCGGAACCGCGACACCCGCATTCTGGGCTTTGATGAGGATCGTTCGCGCTGTGGTTTCGACCGTGTCCCGGAGATCTGCAGTGAAGCGATGGTGCCAACTGCGCCACAGGGTTGACTGAGCGGGGACCGACTCCAAGCCGATCTGTTCGCTGAAATCAGGGTGCTGGGTGAGGTATTCGACGAGGGCCGTCTCGTGGTTCCAGCCATAGCATTCTTTCAGCAGGAACAAGCGAAATAGTGTCTCCATCTCGTAGCTCGTCGATCCTGCATACCGGTCGTGGGGATCGAACTGGACGTATGCAAGCGGTAATGTGTGGACGAATGGTTCAACGCCCTCGTGTTCGTCTTGTTGGAACCACGTTTTTGCGACCACGCGGACATCCGACTCCAGTGCGGGAAGCGACGAACGATCGAACAGCGGGCTAGACCCATACGTTGGCCAATCGACATAGGAACAATGAGCTATTTGGCGAAAGACTGTTCGACGCGACTCGGGGGGCATAGCCATGTGGGTGCTGATAGCAAAACGTCCAAGACCAGTTGATCAAGATCGGATAGAAGTTGGATTCATCAGCGGAAGTGTTGTGGTTAGCTGGAGTAAGAGACACTCCCAAACTGTGTTTCTCGCCAGTATTTCCAGAGGTAGGATAGATCACTAGGATACAGCAGTTTTACAATTTCCCGCTTGCTGCCATCGTTAATATCTGAAAGGGTATCTCGAGAAAGCTTGTTCAGATCTTGCATGAGTCGGTCGTACCGTTCGTTTGGTGCAAGGTATAGCAACCTCGTCATCATCAATCGACGGTCTTGTCTGGGGGCAACTTGCTCGTTCCATAGGTCGTCGTAGACTCCCATCTCCTCAGCAGAGATGTTTTTCGTCCTCGTCAGACAGCGGTCGGCTGTCATTGCAGCTGCGCGAGCTGATTTCATACACTTGTAGATTCCCTCTCCCCAGACAGGATCAACCGATGGGACAGTATCACCGATCGCCATAAATGAATCAGTACTCATCGATCCGGGGGGCTGTACATGTGCTGATCCCCGAACTGGACTCTCTGCGATTTGTCTGGCGTTCTCGAACCGTGGGTCAGTATCAAGCCAATGTTCAAGATACCCGTCGACGGTGCGATCGTGAATGGCGTTTTCTTGATAGCGTTCATTCTGGATGTAACAGATACCGACTTTTGCTGTGTCGTCACCCGTATGGAAGATCCACGAATAACCTCCAGGGGCGTACTCGTGGTCCAACCGCAACATCATCGCGTCAGTGAGATCAGCAAAATCGGGATGATTGAGATTGACGCCTTCGAATAAGTATTCAATACCAATCGCGTGGTTCTCCCGCTCAAGATTGGCTATCCCCAGACCTTTAGCCAGTGGCGCAGACGGACCCGTAGCATCAATAACGATTTCGCCAAAGACCTCCTGGTCACGGTTATAACGGACACCAACGAGATTACCATCTTCGACGATCGGGTCACGAACACGAGAATCAAACCGATACTCAGCACCCTTGTGACGACCATCCTCGACAAGGAACTTCTTGAACGCCTCGAAGTCCAAGACAAAGCCCGGCTGGTCCTGGATAAAGTGTTCATTTGGAGATTCAAGAACTACTGATTCAGTCGCGTGCATAACGACGTCGTCCGGGATGCCGAAGGAGGTCATCATTGACGCAAACGTTCCGCCGGTAGATTTGTTACTTTGAGCTGGGAATTCATCTTCTGCTTCGGTTTCTAGGACGACAACATCGTACCCACGGTCAGCTAGGTCTCGTGCACACTGCGCCCCCGCTGGACCTGCTCCAGCGATGATCACATCATACCTGTTTGACATCGTTGGAGAACAACTACTCAAGAGCGGACGAACAAGATGTTGGAACACAGTGCCACTTTTCGGTTGTTTCTACACAGGCCCCTGTGCCCACCATCTTAGTGGGCAGACATCTGTGA
Organism: Haloarcula rubripromontorii; assembly: GCF_001280425.1. Classification (NCBI taxonomy): domain Archaea; kingdom Methanobacteriati; phylum Methanobacteriota; class Halobacteria; order Halobacteriales; family Haloarculaceae; genus Haloarcula; species Haloarcula rubripromontorii. Next base: position 504,944 of record NZ_LIUF01000003.1, read on the forward strand.
CACCACGTTGACGAAGTAGACGCCACCGATAATGAGGCCAATTCCGAGAAGGCCTGCCAGATCAACTGGTTCATCAAAAATAACGGCCCCGATACCTGCTACACCGACAATACCCAATGCTGCCCATGTCCCATAGACGACACCCATCGGTAATTCCTCTAACGTCAGGGATAGTAGATAGAACGCTGCCCCATATCCGAGGACAACCCCGATACTGGGAACCGGTTGTGAAAACCCATCGGAGAGTTTGAGGGCAGTTGTCCCGAATAATTCGGAGAGTATTGCACCAGCGAGCAGTACGTATGGATGCATATCGTTAGGTCTCGAAGCCCCCGAGATACGACTATTGAAACAAAACAGCACTTACAATTTGTTTGGAGGCACAATGACAAAGCATGACGGAATTGGGCGAGCTTGGACTCTCAAGTTATGAGGAGAAGGTATATCGAACCCTTCTCGTAACAGGAGCAGTGACGGCAGCTGAACTCTCTGATACTAGTGGAGTCCCAAAAGGCCGTATCTACGACGTACTAAACGGCCTTGAAGCTCGCAAGTTGATTTGGAGACAGTCAAGCGACCCAAATCGGTACGTGGCCGTACAGCCAGAAACCGTCGTCGACAGGCTTCTGGCTGAACGAGCGTATGAACTGAAACAAGAGTGGGATCGTTACCGCGAGAAAGCAGAAACAGTTCGTTCGAACCTTTTGCCGACACCACCAACAGAGAGTAGTTTCTGGCTTGGATCGCTCGGGAGTGACGAAATGAGTACAGCGCTCCAGCAGCATATGCGAACCGCGGAGAATGTTGTCAAAGCAACTGTCGGGCCTCCCTACGAGGATGCGACGTGGGAGACACTCCAATCTGAAGTGGAAGGCTTTTTCGAGGGTGCTAATACGGATTTGTCTGTTGACCTCCTCTTCAGTGAAAAAGCAGTTACCGTACTCCCCGACCGATTCCCACATCTAATTGAAAACCAGCCCGCAAACATAACTGTCAGAACGACTCCTGAGATTGCGCTTTCGTTTGATATCGTGGACAATGTGGAGACGACGATCGATGTGCTACATCCAGTATCTGGCGAAGACAGGATCGGTGTGATCGGGATCAAAGATTCGCAAGTAGTCTCCGAGTTTGAGCAGTACTTCCAACGACTGTGGACCGATGCTGTTCCCCTCCTTGAGTGAGACAGTGATGATGGGAGGAAGACGTGATGTACTGTAATTGACTCAAACCGATATTGCCTCTGTGCATTGAGAAGGCCAGTCTCAACTACTGTCGCGCCTTGGAAGTTGAGACTACAGCGGGTTTAGCGGGGCTGTAATGCGTGGTATCGGCCGATTCAATCAGCAGAAACTGACTCAGATCACCCTTCGTTCGCTTCTTCCTGTCGCACTAACAACTATATTGCCATGTTCCCGAGATTCTCAATAGCGTTGCCACTCGGAAATTTGCGCTGACCCAGATCGAGGACGCTACTATCCGATCCCAGTCTCCTTCTTCAGCAGCGTCAATGTGTTATCAGCCGTCACCACCGGCGAATGTTCGTACTCTCCGGTCAACTCAACCTGCACGAGCAAATCAACTGCCCGCCAGATAGAGTACAACAGACACGCGAATGCGAAGTAGAAGAACCGGAGCCCGAAATCCTTCGAGGTCGTCGCAGCCATGAACCGCTTAATCGACCTGTACCCGCTCTCAATCTCCCATCTGTAGCCGTACTCCGTGAGGTGTCCACTCCCCCGATTTGTCATGAACACCGAATACTGCCGGTGATCGTCATGCTCTGAGTCCTCTTTCCGTCGGTAGACCAGCGTCGTCTCGTGCCACTCGTTCTTGCCGAGGTGGAGCTTCCGGTCGGTCTCGTACCGATCTTGACCATGCTGGAGTAACCGCTTGGCCTGGGCTTTCTCACTCGTCTGCATCCGCTTCGGCACGACGTAAGAGAGCCCGCGCTGGCTGATCATCTCCAAGACGTGCTGACTGTCGAACTCCCGGTCCATCAGGACGTTATCAACGTGAACGAGTTCTTCAGCCGAATCCAGCAGGTCCTCGACAATCTCTTGGCGTGACTCGCCTTTCCGCACCGGGCGAGCATCGAGGACGAGCGGGACCGCATTGCCGACTAGTTGCGCTGTCGCCCACTGGTAGGCGTACTCGTCGGTCTTCTCCTTCGTCCCGATGATCTCGTCTTCGTGACCGGTGCGGTCGCCGGTAAAGGGGTCGGCCTCCGTGATGTCGATCGCGACGATGCCTGCGCGGAAGAACTCCTCCGTCGCTGCGATCTCATTGATGAGCTGTCGGACCGCCTGTCGGTACATCTCGCGAATCTGCTCGATAGAGAGATTACGGATCTGGTCGCGATGACCGTGCCCGAGTGGTGTTCGATCACGCGTCGACTCGTGGATGAAGCTGCGAGCGCCCTCGTTGGCGGCCAAGTTCTCACGGAGTCCTAAGTAGGTCTGTAAGCCCCAGTAGGCGTTCTCGGGAATCTCACAGCGCTCGACACGGTTGAGCGAGAACGCGGGGAACGCGACGCGACTGACGTGCTTGGTAATCGTCCCTGTCTTGTTGAGGATGGCCTGGTCGTCAGGGTTCGAATCAGCGGCGTCGTGGCCTTGACGGGAATTTCGTTCTGGTTCGCGTGGTACGGCGACATCTGCGTTTTGCGCTTTGATGAGGATCGTTCGAGCCGCTTTCTGGACCGTCTCGCGGAGATCTCGCGTGAAGCGCTCGTTCCAGCTGCGCCACAGTGTCGATTGATCGGGCACCATCCCAAACTCTAGGCGTCCGCAGAGTCCAGGGTGGCCATCGAGGTACTCGACGAGAGATGTTTCGTGCTTCCATCCGTGGAGTTCTTTCAGCACGAACACGCGAAAGAGGGTATCCATCTCGTAGCGTGTCGAACTTCCGTAGCAGTCGTGGGCTTCGAAGCGGAAGTAGGCCAGAGGAATCGAGCAGACCAGCTGTTCGAGTGAGTTATGATCAGGGTGCGTAAACCAGGCACTCGAGACGACTCGAACGTCCGATTCTAACCCGGCGAGCGAGGTTCGATCGTACAGCGGCGTCGAGTCATATGTGGGCCACTCGACGTGCTGGTGGTGTGCGATTCGTCGAAAGACACTGCATCGAGACTCGCGAGTCGCGACCACTACGAATAGATAGCCCGGACATGCCCAAGAGTCCGTCTAACTGACCTGTATAGTGGTTTCAGTAGCTCTATTGGATTCCCCAGTCGCGAAACAGGAGTGGTGCAGCTAATCGTTAGATGTAGAGTGAGAATGTAACAGAGTGGGGTTCTAGATATAGCTTACAGAATGTCTATATGATTCGGGTGGGTGGATTTCTGTATGCCCTCCCGCCGTTCGTTCCTCGCCACTAGTGGTACGCTCTTGGCAGGTGTCCTCGCTGGCTGCTCGGGGACAATTCTTTCACAATCGCCAGATGGGACGCAATGGACCGCATCAGTTCCTGAACCAACATCACTGTCCCCACCCTGTGTAACGAACGGATGGCTTGCAGTTGGTGGGTATCATAGCAGTCAATCTGGGAATAGCCAGCTCGCGGTTTTTGATGCAACAGACGGGACACGACAGTGGGATATTGATCTAGAACGAATAACTGGCCTCACTGCTTCAGATGGACACATCTACGCCGGCGAGAGAGGCGGCCCCCGTGGTGCACAAGCACAGATCTACGCGTTCGATGCATCGAGTGGTGAGCAATTGTGGACACAGGCCGTGAATAACCTCGCTTCAGCGCTCACTGTTTCGGATGAGACCCTCTACGCGGCGAACGGCTCCCTTGCAGCCCTTGAGACGAGTGATGGAACACTTCGCTGGGAGCAGTCGTCGATCGATGGAATCGACTTCACCGTGATTGCCGCACCAGACGACCAACTTGCAGCTGATGATACGGCGGTCTACTTCGGTAACCAAGGAGGCGTCGTCGCACTCTCACCCAGCAACGGAACACTTCTGTGGGCGTGGCAGCCGGAGGACTGGCCGTCAACAACTGTCGGCCCTCTTCCTGTCGATACCCATGTATATGTTGGAGCAGACGGTAACGTCGCCGCACTTGATCGGACAACTGGCCAGCTCCAGTGGCGATCGTCATTTGGAATGGATGCCCGAGTTCAAGGGGTCCACAAAACTGAATCATCCCTTTTAGTTGCAGAGTCGACAGCGCAAGCACCTTCTGGAACTTTTGGGACATTATATGAGCTCTCACTTCAGAACGGTACGGAACGCTATGAGAGACGCTTTGAGACGCCCGTAACACAAACAACTTCGACCTTGGACAGGTTCATTGTCGGAACAGATGCCGGACAGATCACGTGGGTCGATAGACTCTCTTCATTTGAGCGAGCTCAGACGACGATTTCCAGTGAGACATTTCTCCTAGGTGCCGGTGACGAGCAAGTGTTTGCACAAACAACTAACGGAACCATCCGTCTTTAGCTAAGAGAGAAACCGCGTGACAGCAGCGGCTTATCGAGGCTTCTTTTCGAGAGGAATGAGGAGGCGATAGCTGTGTCCAACAGAGCCTCCTCATCGAGAATCATGCGTCGGCTCACTACACTGTTTCCCTCTGAGTTCCTCGAAGAGCACGCCGAGGAACTCGGCGTGGTCGAGCGAGAGGGTAAGCTCCAGATTCCTGTCCTCGTGTGGGCGCTCGTGTTCGGCTTCGCCGCAGGCGAGAGCCGAACACTCGCTGGGTTTAGACGCTGCTACAACGCTACAGCTGACGAACCGATCTCTTCTGGCGGCTTCTATCACCGGTTGACACCGTTACTCGCAGAGTATCTCCGCGACCTCGTCGAGCGCGGCCTCGACGAAGTCGCTGTCCCTGATGCTGTTGATGCTGATATCGACCGGTTCAGGGACGTGATGATCGCTGATGGAACGGTGTTGCGGTTGCACGAGTTTCTTTCTGATGAGTTTCAAGCCCGCCACGAGGAGCAGGCTGGAGCGAAGCTCCACCTGCTCCACAACGCTACCGACCAGACCATAGAACGGATCGATGTGACTGATGAGAAAACGCACGACAGCGCGCTATTCAAGACAGGATCGTGGCTGCAAGGACGACTGGTTCTGTTTGATCGAGCGTACTTCAAATACCGCCGCTTTGCGTTGATCGACGAGAACGACGGCTACTTCGTGAGTCGGCTGAAGCAGAACGCAAATCCGGTGATAACGGCGGAATTACGGGAATGGCGCGGCCGCGCCATTCCCTTGGAGGGCAAACAGATCCACGATGTGGTCGATGATCTCTCGCGGAAGTACATCGACGTAGAGGTGGAAGCGGAGTTCAAGCGTGGCCAGTACGAGGGAACCCGGTCGCTGGACACGAAGCGATTTCGCGTCGTCGGCGTCCGCAACGAGGACGCCGACGACTACCACCTATACATCACGAATCTACCGAGAGAGGAGTTTCTCCCGGCGGATCTAGCGACGCTGTATCGGTGTCGATGGGAAGTAGAAACGTTGTTCCGTGAGTTGAAGACGCAGTACGAACTGGACGAATTCGACACGAACAACCCTGATGTCGTGAAGATTCTACTGTACGCAGCGTTGCTGTCACTGCTGGTGAGTCGTGAGTTGTTGGATCTGGTCACTGAGCAGGCCGACGATGAGATCGTGTTTCCGCCGGAACGCTGGGCGGCGACCTTCCGGTCGCACGCCCAGCTCATCCTTCACGAACTCGGTGAGTACCTCGGTTACTCGCCACCGCCGTTGTTGGAGCGGCTAATCGAAGATGCCCAGAAAATCCACCAACAACGACCGATCTTACAAGAGACGCTCGCTACCGCTACACAACCGAGGTGTGAGTCTTAGCTAAAGACGAATACGTGTCGGGATAGCTGTTCCAGAGCCGGCGAGCGGGGCCGTTCTTCGGCGGCGTTTCGTGCTCGATATCGTGGCGGTTGATCGCGCGATAGATGGTCCGCTTCGAGACCTCGTGTGCGATGGCCAGATCGGCGACGTCGAAGCCGGCATCGAGCGCCGCTGCCAGATACGACGGGTCGGTGTAGGCGTCTGGCGTGAATTCAGACAGGTCGAGTGCGGCAACGATCTCGGCTTTCCGGTTGGTGGTCGCAGTCTGTGAGTCGGGATCAGTCATCGGTGTATATGTCAAGTTGACTAGCCGGATTTCCTAGAGTGTTTCGGCGACAACGGGGAAGGTGAGCGATAGTAAAATAGCGGCAAGAACTGATGCCATCCGCCCCCTCCCCCCTTCATTCCAGTTAATACCCGCGCGTGCAGGGATCGGAATTGGGAGTCAGCAGCTCGAAGCCGCTACCGACCGATTCTGAGACCGGCCATATATTCGAATACTGAGATATAGTTGCCAGCGGAATCGCCGCCCACCAGTGGGGCCGGTCAGAAAGGACACGGCCGCTTTGCCGTCGCTATGTTGCTCACATTACTGGGGAGTCTGCCTGCTCACTAACTGGTGGCCGGGGTCACAGTTTATGCGTGTGCCGGGCGCTGAAGCCGACATGTACGATAGTATCCTCGTTCCGACCGATGGGAGCGAGCACAGCGACCTTGCCATCGAGCACGCGCTGACGCTCGCGACACAGTTCGACGCGGAAGTTCATGCACTATTCGTCGTCGAACAGGCAGGACCGGACGGTCACTGGGACTTTGCCGTCGAGGACCAGGAAGCAACCGGCGAGAAGGTGCTGGACGCGGTGGATGCAGCAGGCGACGAGCGCGCCGTTCACGTCGAGCGCCACTTGCGCCGTGGGACGCCCAGTGAAGAGATCGTCGACGCCGCCACCGACTACGAGGTCGACCTCATCGTCATGGGAACGCAGGGCCGAACCGGCCTCTCACGCATCGCCACCGCCGGTAGCACGACAGAGCGCGTAGTCAGACTGACCGAGATCCCGACGCTCGTCGTTGGCGGTGCGGGCGCCGAAACCGCGTGAGACCACCAACCGACCCTGGCGAGAGTTAACAGTCCTGTAGCAGCTGATTCGCGAGTTCCTCTACTGGCTATACAGCTGCCGCAGTACTATAGGAAGGCAGTGAGACCGGCTGATGCCACCAGTCTCGAGAGGAGGACTTGTCCGTACTCAGGTCGGATATCATAAGCAATCAACGTCGACAGTCCCGGGTGTTTGCAGGCACATCACAGCGCGATTCGCCCCCTCCCCCCTCCAGTCCAATTAATACCCGCGCGTGTATGCATCAGCGTGAGAGTGAGTCACACAGAGTCGCTTCTTCCGGATTCTGTTCCCGACCATATTTTCACAGAGTCAGGCATGGACGCGGATATCGAGGAATTGTTGCCGTCGGTTCGAAACAGGCCCTTGGGTGACGATAACCGTCAGGTGTCGGGTGCTGGTGTGTATCGATGGAGTTCCGTCACGGCTTCGGCGACGAGCGACGGTGCAAGGGTTCCCTGCTGCTGGTCAAAGTCACGATGCTTGATGGTCGTCGTGTACCACGGCGAAATATACGCATCGGCATCTGAGCCGCCCTCGAGCCAGCCATCGTCTGCGACAGGGATTGCGCCAGAGTGCTGCTGTGTTGTCATCGCGAGTGCAATGCATTCCGTGTGTGCGAACGGGTGGGAGCTGTCACTGACGATGACCCACGGTCGGTACGACGGTCCAGATTTGTGTGGCGCAGGTCCCCACCAGACATCGCCTTGTTCGTAGGGCATCACTCCTGCTCCTCAGATTCGTCGATGCCAGACCCCCACTCCTCGGGATCTTCGGAACCGAGACGATCAGTCGCTGCACGAGCCGTGGCCATCGCACTGAGCGTCTTCTCGATGTCCTCGGCATCACTGATGGCCCAGTACTCACCACGATGTCGCACGAGGTCACGGTCTTCGAGCCGTGACAGAACAACACCAACGCTCCCACGGGCAACATCCGTCGCCTCGTGAATTTCCTTGGGCGTGTACGCTTGCTCTGGGTGGGCCGCCAGAAACGAGAGGATGTCCTCAGCGTTCGTCCGGCCGCCCGAGCGGAGGTCCTCGCTGGATCCTTGCTCGAAGCGGTCGATGTCGATGGGCATACACCACAGTTTGTAACAGAGGGTAATAGCTGTAATGGGTGTAATTGCGGGAGAATCGGCTTCAGCATACGACAGATCGTAGGACCGGCAGAATCCGTAAACCGACGAAGTCGACTCCCTCAAAGCGAATCAGCTTCATAGCAATTGAGATCGTGGTATCAATCATCGTGTCATATCGGGCCGATACAGTACCCCAAGAAAGGGTCGTCAAACAATGCTGTGCTGTGACCAGCCCGTTCTGTCTCGTGCGAAGATTTAGGCATATGCGTACGTAAAGCATCTGTATATGTCTGATGTAGATACAGCAAACAGTGGTGATGAGCCCGAGATGGTCCAAATCAACCTGCGACTGAGTAAGGCATTCCTCGAGGATATCGATGCCACGTGGCAGGAGGAGGGATTCAATTCCCGCAGTGAGTTCCTTCGGCATGCTGCCCGGGATGCAGTGAAACACCCCGCTTTCTCTCGCGAGGGGTGGAAACAGATTGCAGCAAGCGAACACGACCTGCGGTCCGGTGATGCGGAGTTGGTCTCACGAGAGGAGGTTATGCAGATGATGGACCAGGACGAGGATGACGAGTAGCAGCGACTGGGCCTGGAAATTCACGCCACGGGCAGCCTCTCAGTTCGACGATTGACCCACACGTGCAGGACCGCCTTGTCTCAAAACTCGACGAGGTTGTCACCTCTGAATGGCGGACTCCCGATGAGTTCCTCGAACCACTCACCGGCGGTCCGTTCTCGAAACTTCGAATCGGGCAATACCGACTTGCCTGTGTCCTCGACCACGACGAACTGGTCCTAGAAGTTCATCGGATCGAACACCGAAGTGGTGCCTACACTGCAGACGACGATTGAGAGCGAGAGTAACGACTTGTCTACGAAGCCGTAGCAGGTTCGCCGGATAACAGCGGAAACCGTGGTGTGTCCGACCGACTAGTCTCCCCATTGGAGGGCAAAATTCAGTAGTGTGTAGTTTTGTTTACAACGATCCTCTCCCCAATTTTGTGTGCCTCTGGCGGGTGAGAGGCGTTTCTGAATATGAGCACCGAACAGCAGTCCGTCGATGAACAGTTTCCAAGCACCGAAGCCGACGACCGACCAGATATTCGTGCCCAGCATCGACAGGCACAGATGAGTGGCGAGGTGTTTCAGGGTCGTCCCCGGGGTGAGAGATAGATGTGTTGTCCCGACTGCCGCCGGCCACCGTCGGCGTCAGCGTGTGTCGACAAGCGCTATTAGTGTTCTTGTGTCGTCGAGATCGAATACGAGCGAGAAGTATATAGTCGAATATATCCATCCGTGATTTTATCACTGTTTCCGCTAATATAGAGAAATACGCTTCTTCAGACATAACATACCTAGTTTATGTCTATCAATATTTGTATGGTTAGTAAATATTACAAAAATATAATCTTTCCGGTAATACTAAGTACATATGATATACAAATTGATGTGTACGCTAACAAACACCCCTCCGACGCAGAATCCGTAAATAAGGATATAATACAACTATGTATCAAAATCGCCGCCAAGTGTTACAGTCCCTCGCAGGTAGTGCAGTACTCGGAGCAGGAATCCCTCAAATCGCCGCTTCTGGAACAGCACAGGAAACGGACGATCAAAAGAACAATTTCACTATCACGCCACTTTCTGGGCAAGCTGCCGAACAATTGCAGAAGGAATTGCTGTCGACTGATCCTCTCAAAGCTGTCCAGAAAAAGATAGAGAGTAGCGGGTTCAAAGCTGAAGTAGATGATCACACTGTCACAGCCGAAATTACGAACGAAGATACTGATGATCAGTGGGCCGCCCTCAGATTGGGCTTCTCTTACACGGGTGAGGTGACAGACAATCAGAATCATGCCGCCATCTTGTATGCTCACAAGATAGATGATGATAGCGTCTCCGTTCGTGGAATCTTCCAACATGAGGGAGATCCGGTAGCAGTCCACGAAGCAAGCGGTTCAGCGAGCCCTGCCATAGCTGCTGATGACGGAGGCGTTACTACGTATACAGTCCCAGTTGCTGATGGAGGTGAATGATAATGGCTCTAACTTACGCAGGTAAGATACCGGTAGATGAGCTTTGTGATGCTTTTGAAGACCCAGATCACAAATTAAATGATTGGTTAGACGAGCACGGGATTGATGCTTCCGAGGAGGCAGAAGAAGCTGCAAAAGAGATGTCTAAGAATCTTGAGGATGCTGCCGATAGTGCTGATTATGCTGTTGAAGTGGGGCAAGACGTTGTTGATGAGATAGAAGACACAATTGAGGGTGGACTTGATGATATAGGAGATATCATCAATATGGGACAGAATTTCGTTATTTAATAAGACTGTCTGGTGATATGAGATCCCCTATTCAATAGTATGACAACGTATCAAGTTTCGTGGTCGGAAATGGCCGCTTATTCCTTTTTTTTGCTAGTGATGGCTGGTCTGGTGTATGTTGGTGAGACAGCTTTGGCGGTGTTATATATTTCAGCAGTAGCCGTTGGGTTATGCTTGTACGTTATTAGAATAAGATATATGCAATGAGTCGAGATTCGTTTTCAAGAGCCACCAACAGTTCGAGCAACTGTTTTGTCGACAGACGAAACCGCTTCGTCATATGTCTGTATCAGGCCGAACACCCAGATGTTTTAGTCAGAATGTAGTTGGAGTATCGTACCGTTCAGTCTGGTGACGGTACGTTCCCTAAATTTTGTGCGCCTCTGGCGGGTGAGAGGCGTTCCTGAATATGAGTACTGAACAGCAGTCCGTCGACGAACAGTCTGCAGACAGCCAAGCAGATGAGCGACCAGACATTCGTGCCCAGCATCGACAAGCGCAGGCCGATGGCGAGGTGTTTCGAGGCCGCCAGCGAGGTGAGAGATAGATGTGTTGTCCCGACTGCGACCAGCCCTACGAGGTAGCGGCCTGTGTCGACAAGCGCTATTACAGGCTGTGTTGAATCGCCATACAGCAGTGGAATTCACTGTTTCACGGCTCGCTTGATGTTATAGACGACACACATCAGCGCGATTTCACGGAACTCCCGGAACCAAGTACGCGCTCGCACGGCGAAGCCGAGCGAGCGCTTCACAGCCGAGTTCACAGTCTCGGTCATCGAGCGCTGATTGTAGCGCTGTTCGTCGATTCTGGCGTTGTGCGCGTGGTCGTAAGGTGCGAAGATACGATGTTTGATGAGCGGGCGAATCCCGAGGTTACGAAGGGATTCGCGGAGCGATTGCTTGTCATAGCCTTTGTCGGCAGCGAGAGACCGCAGATCGCCCGCGTTCCGGCGGGCGATCTGCTCGGCGAGATCGGCATCGCTTCCTTCTCGGTTCGTCGAGCAGTGAACGTCAAGGACAGCTTGAGAGTCTGTATCGACGAGTTTCGTGACCTTCAGCTTCTGTACGCGGTAGCTGATTCGCTGGCAGTAGTGACGGCTCGCAGCTGAGCGTTCGTAGAATGTTGCGTCGATAGCACCGTGTTTCGAGGGGTCGTGCAGCTGCGCCGACTGGCGCAGCAGCACTCGGCAGACGCTCATACTGATCCGGTCGAACGCCTTACACAACGTGGATGGCGAGGGGAGATCGGCCGCTTCGAGGCCGATCTCCCCGGTTATTTGTGGCATCTCCTTCAGGAGGTCTATCGTCATCCGGTAGGACGTGTCGAGGTAAATCCGCAGACAATGGAGGGAGACGAGCGCATAGTCGGCGAATCCGCCGCCACCTTCCGGGGCGGCGGATTCGTCTCCATCGCCAGTAACTCTTTGAGAAATCGGGACAATCTCGCCAGTGAAGCGGGAGATTTGCGTCATGACCATTCGCAGTCTCCCGCTTCAACTCCTTTGATTTAGCGACCTATCCCGTCGCCATCTAGTGATTCAACACAGCCCTATTACATCAATGGGGTGGCTTCCGACCCGATTCCGTGGGGCGAGGGCAGCCAGTACCTCACGTACAAGTTACAGGTCCTCCAGACCAACGAACGGGCCGTTACCGTCAACCCCGACCGGTGGCGCGACCAGTCCTGTCCTGCCTGTGGCGTCAAGCGAGGCGGGATACATCATCGGTTGTGCGACTACGAGGAGTGCCCCGCGTGTGGCGAGCAACTGCTACTGTGTTCCTGCGTCGTCGACATCGAAGTCGTCGCACCACGTAGCCCGAGGCGTCGTCTCAAGCAGCTGCTCAGTCGTCTCCTGTAGGTAGGACTCCCCCTTGGTAGAGATATGTGGCCAGTGTCAGTTGTTGTGACTACACTCATCTTATTCGCAAGAGTGTACGGTCATTTGGCCAGGGCAAACACTCATAACTGAGAAATTCATTAGAAATTCACATGAGCCGAACATCCATTCCCATAGATACCGATACAAAAGACAGACTCGACGAGGCGAAACGAGAAGATGAAACGTGGGATGAATTCCTCCTCCGAATTGTTGCATCGACCGGTGATGGGATGTCTCCAGGGGCACTGTCTGATGAAGAAGCCGAGGAAGCACTGGAGATCGTACGAGAAGGTCGCGAGCGGTAATGTTTCTCGATACCTCCGCGATTATCGCCTACCAGCAAGGAGACGAGCGCGCTGTCGAGTATCTCGATGATGGCCGGCCATGGTACACATCTACAATCTGCGCCTTCGAGTATATCAACGGCCGGCTTGGAAGCGGTGAAACTGACGTACTGGCCGTCAGACAAGAGTTTTCGGATGTGCAGACACTTGACCTGAACGAGCCCATTGCAGTCGAGGCCGCACGCCTGCAAGATGAAATAATGACTGACGGAGGGCGACTGGCAACTGCTGATATGCTTGTTGCGGCTACAGCCCGCTCAACGGGTGACGAACTTGTCGTCGCGGATAGCGACTTCGAGACTGAAGTCCTTCAAACTGTGATGGAGGTCACGAACCTCCGTAAATGAGCGATACGCAGATATACTAACTGGCTATTTCGGCCACCACAGTAAGTAAATAAACCCAGCCATAACGACTGGTAGCAAGACCAGACCCCGTGGTCAGAATTTTGTGTGCGCCGGCGAGGGTGCCGGCGTCGCACTGACTGCAGTGCGTAGAGCGCCGGCAGGTCACGGTCTACCAATGCATATGCTCATCTACGCGCTAGTTGAGGCATCGACAGCAGACGAGGCACTCGCCGCTGGCAAGGGCGTCTTCGACAACCTGGTCGGCGTCGACAGGCACTCATGTAGCAGTTGTAGTGAGTCCAGTCTTATTATGGATTTGAGTGGCTGGAACTCAATTTTTCGAGACAGTGAAAGTAGACCAGCTAATTTACTGAATTAAACAGAGACGGTGCTCTCACGAGAGTGAAAATAAATCACCGCCTGTGGAGACTGCGCTCCTATGGACATCTAGTCGGTGTCTGCAAAGCGGCCAAGGAGCGAACCACGTCAGCAGTGATAGGGTGGGGCGGCAGTCACGCTGGTTCGGTCCGGAACCGAGTGACCGGGACATCGGCGACAGCATCGTAATCATCGTCGGCCCCGACGAGAAGCATCCCATCAAAATGTGCTGCGGTCCCGAGTGCGAAGGCATCTCCAAGTGCCAGAGAGTAGCGGAATTTGAAGTCAGCTGCCGACGACCAGGTCTGTTCGGTGTCGATTCGACGGATACCGCTTTCCTCAAGGACATCAACGACGGCATCAGCGCGTTCCTCACCGTCAATCGCACGGACGAGATAGTGGACCTCGGCAAGGTTGATCGCCGAAATGTACCCGTCTGCTGCGCCTTCAACAGCGTCGACGTACGTTTCGACGGTGTCGCTCCCTAGTTCGTTGCAGAAATAGGCAATGAGTGGTTCCGCGTCGAAGACGATCGTTTCGGGAATGTCAGCCCCGTCAGTCATGCGTCAGCCTCATCATCGCCGGCGTAACGCTGCCGCAACTCCTCTTCACTGGCTTTGTCCGCTGCACGTTCCTCCTGTAGGCGCTCGGTTGCCGAGCGCTCCTGCTCGTCGGTTTTCCCTTCCAAGACCCCACGCAGGTCTGTAACCGAGTGGATGGGGCGGACAACGATATCACCCTCCTCGGTCCGGACGAACTTTACACGGCCGGGCGTGTCGATGCCCAACTCTTCACGGAACTCCTTCGGGATAGTAGCTTGCCCGCGCGACGATACAGATACCACTTTTTCAGACTCTGTTTTACTCATACTATTCTCTGTTATTATTTTGATCTGGTCATACAAAAGACTGCGGCTTGATAAACTGCTGTCTTCACGCAAACTGACCAGATCAATGTCAAAAGAGCATAAGTCCTCGATGGAACCGCCTGCCGGGAAACGTCTAAAAGTGCAACTCCGTTCCGCCAGCGCCCTCGCGTGATTCGGGCGTTAGATACACGCGAACGCTCATGTCGACCTCGGGTGATTCGCCGTAGTTTGGGTTGAACCGGAGTTTTTGGTCCCAGTCACCACGTTCTGAAATCTGCTCGCCGGCGTTGCCAACCAGTTCACGAGCTCTCTCGAGGTCGGTAGTGTTGAGGTGAAGAATCACGTCGAAATCCTCTTCACCCGTCATCTCACCAGCTGGATCATCAGGATTTGAGGTACAGACCCAGTCGACGTCGTCAGTAAAACTATTCAGTGATTGCTTGAACGCAGTTCGTAGTTCTGTAACTCCCACACCAGTAAAGGACGTGTCTACACACATGAAACTCTGGAAACCGACAACGCTGTACAGTTGGTAGTGGCCTCCCTCACAGGACGCTTGAGGGAGAGTTTTCCTTTTACCCATGACGCTCATGCGTAGCACATTGTTGATGGTGCGCTGTCCTGCGATTTGACTGAACCAGATCTGATTCAAGGATTGACTCGTGAGTCATTTTCTCCTCGGTTTAGCACTCACCACGAGACGAACCGAACTGTATCAACAATCTCCTACGGAAGAGCGTACCCATGAAGTTCTTCTATTTTGTCATCGATGTGGTCCTGAGCGATAGCCAAGTTGTCAACAGCCATTGCGTTGTTCTCGAACTCAGAGAGATGATTATCGAGTGATCTCTGAGCATCGCTCAGGTCGTCGTGCAGCCCATCACCACATCGGTCGATGCCGAGTCGTATTCAAGCGCGTCAAGTGCCTCATTGAGTTCGTCGAGGTCTGCTTGCGTCGGTAAGTTCGTCTGTGTTCAGAACATTATCGAACTGCGCTTCGACCATGTCGACAGTTCCATCGAGTCATCCAGATCGTTGATAGACGCACTGTTCTACCGCACTCATCGGGCTTGAGCTCATGAACAACACGCTGTGCATTGAGCATCTCCCTCGGCGGCAGCGTTTCGGTTTCACTCTCGAGCGTCTGTTCATGCAGTTAAATTCCACGCACGTCGGAGTCGCGCGCGGTTGGAGACAAGAGGGAAACGACTGCACTGACGCTGGCAGTCGGTCCCTTGCAGCGTGGGGCAGACAGGCGGGTAGGAACGGATAGATAGCGGGTGTGTTGTCTGGTCGTCGGTCAGCAGAGACATTCGTGGCGCACTTGGCTCGCGTTGACGAGATCTTGATGGACATCTGTGGCGAGTTCGTGCATCGCCTTTGCTTGCGATTCAGTGGCAATTCCGAGCCGGTAGTCGGTTTTTGTTCGATTCTGGTTCCATAGTTCGGCTAATCGCTCCCCAAACGCATCATCATAAAGTCCGATCTCTGCACCTCGCTGGTACAGTCGCCGATGGCTACTGATGACTTCAGAAGCGTCCATTGCGCCGTCGTGGATGAGTCGGAACTGGATCGTCCGCTCTATCGCAACGAATGACGACTCAATGACAACCGTGTAGTAGCCGTCATCAAGCAGGCGGGACGCAGCTGCCAGAAGCCGACACGCTCGCCGAAGTTGGACCAATTCGGCTTCGTCAACATCGAGCCCGTCCTCAACATTCTGTGGTGTTTGCTCGAAACTACGCTCAGCGGCATCCAGTGCGTTAAGCACTGATTCATTTTCCATTCGCGTACACCTCCGCTCGAATATTGGACAACTGATCCGTCCCAACCAGTATTAGTCCTTCGTCGAACTGCTGTTGGAGCCGGTCACCGATCCGTTTCGCGCTCTCGGTCGATTCGACAAGTGCCTCGAAGGTATAGCGGTTCCCCTCGAATTTCGACTCTTGGAGAGAGCTTACGATTGACTGTACAGTTCGGCGGGCCTGTGTTCTGTCGTCTTCGACGAACACAAGAAGGTCGATATCACTTGCGCGGTCAGCTGTCCCCCGCGCAACACTACCGAAGAGCAGGACGCCGACGAGATGATCAATCTTTTCTTGAACCGTATCGACGAAGGCCCGGACAGGCCTGTGAAATTCCGATTGGGGGATCGACAGGACTGGATCAGGTTTTGTGAGTCGATCACGATGGATACGTACGTATTGCTTCCGTCCTTCTTGACGGGTCTGCACCGTGCCAAGCTCTTTAAGCAGTTTGACTGCCTTCGAGACCGTTGCCTGATTCCCGTCAATCATCTCCGCGAGTTGGCCGATGGTGAATTCTTCGTATGGCTCCTCAATCAAGCGAGCGAGTACATCCTGCATCGCCTGATACCGAAAGACCCGGTCCTGGGGAAACGGATACTCCAGAGCAAGTGTGATTGTTTCTTTCGTATTAGGCATACTATTCCTATTAGGAATGTATGAATATAAAACCCAGTCTGGTCAACCAATTTGGTGACTGTCGATACGCACATCGGAGTCGCGCGCGGTTGGAGACGAGAGGGACGCGACTGCACTGGCGCTGGCAGTCGGTCCCTTGCAGCGTGGGGCAGACGGCCGGGCGAAGCGGGTGGACGCCCGATGTGACGCGACGTGGGGCTGGCAGGCTGGCTGAGAGCGCGTGAGACAGGTGTGAGCCGGCGTGGGACTGACGGCCGGGGAGATTTACGGATGGCTGCTGGTGTGTCTCTAGCCGCCGGGCAGCCGCCGCTGGGCGGCACTCTCGCTCTTGCCGGAGCCGGGACGTTGGCTGGGGGTGTCCGGAGAGGGTACGGGTGGTATGTGTCTCGTGTGTGATAGCGAGCGGGTTCTGGTATTGCTGGGTCTGGAGCCGAGTCGTATGGCACTCGTGACGGTGTCGAGGGAGGTGGGACTACTGGTAGCGGGAATCATGGCACTACTGGTAGCAGGACTATCGGGACTACTGGTAGCGGGACTACTGACTTCGACGGGACGGCTGACACTGCTTGCGGTACTACCTCGAACAACATCGCGACGACAGAGACGGTGTCGGACCAGCACATCTTGAAAGCCCCACGCCGCTGGCGGTCGCTCACCGACTGCTACGGCACGACACAGCAGTAGTGGTTAATATTGGAGCAAAACGCAGGTTTGTAGATCCCGATCTAACAGATCAGGGAATGGCTGTGCAACAAGGGGGTGAAGCGTTGTTAGTCGTTATGGGCTTCATGACAACTTACGCTGGACTTATCGCGTAGATAGCATCATTCACAGGTGACTGCTAGTGGTGGAGTTGTAACAGCTGCGAGTGTCATCCCCATGTAGGATTTGATATATTTTAGACGATCCAGGGACACACTCTCTCTACAGTTCAAGTGATTCTCCTGCCTGAATAGTTAGACAGAAATTATACATATTTGTGTAGAATACAGTCTAGTGTGGCTGAACAGAACTCACTGTCACGGCGGGCTCTTCTTGCAACAGGTCTTGCTACTTCGGCTTCGGGGTGTCTGGGTCCATTCAGTAACGGACCCGATTGCGAGATGTCGAGTAATATTGAGAGGGATGAGGATCTGATTTACAGAGTTAAGATAACCGACACAAGTAACAATGTGGACAAAGAAGGGAGTTGTAGTCGGTGGACAGCCGAGCGTTGCTTAAGCGTCACAGTGTGGATTGACACAGAAATCATCGACCGGATTGAAGCACAAACACCAACCGGGGAACTCGTAGCCGCTTGGGATTCTACTACTACTACTACATCACGCTCGGAGTCGTCATCAACAGATGAGAGCCAAGAAACGGCCTCTTCCGATAAAAATGTCTTCACAGGGGTCACTGAAACGCCATCAGCTGAAAACCCCATAGAGTTGGGTCCGGACGTCCCAGATGATTCACTTGGAGTTTATTTTGAACTGGCCGCTCTAAGCAAGGGGCAAAGTGCAAGCCGCCAGATTCTGTTCTTCTCAGGAGGGGAACAAATCGAACAGATATCGGCATCGCTCGATTGTTGATTATTTGTACACCATTACTCACTAAAAAATTAAATATATCCCCTACTCTTGATCAGCCAAGTGTGTTTGCGTTATCTTCCAGCAGCCATGTCGATACTGCCCATGAGAATGGAGCGAGTATTCCTCCAGTCAACAGGTTGCCAAGGTCATTCGCGGCGTTTGCGATCCCATTTTGATCGAGGTCATATTCGCTCCAATTAATCCCCGGAGCGACGCCGTGTGCTGCGTTGAAATTAACGTCACTACCGCTGGCCTCTACATTGTGTGCCGTCACAACAGTCCCACTGACCGCTGGGAAGTCGGGACAGTCCCAAATCGTCCCTGCCGTGTCACCATCCTCGAAATCCCCTTGATTATTCCATTCGGTGTTGAAAGCGTCTGGGACTTCACAGTTTCCGGTGAATCGTTTCTGCACTTCGCAGAACGGCTCGAATTTCTCATCCCACGTTTCACCCTCACATGCCTCTCCATCAACACTCTCTCTATCATGATCCCAGTCCGAACCGTTGTCATCCTTCACGATTGTTCGGGCCAGCGGTCCGCACTCCTGTGACTCCGTTTGACCATAGTACACTGCATCATACCCGCCCGCAGAGGGTTCATCAAGGCCACTGGTACTCGCTTGGCCATCTGATTCCGCTGGTTTTTCAATTTCTGCAGTGAGGTCCGCTGGTGTGATACTACTGGACTGTGTCGATTGAGCACTGACACTCTCTGACTTCGGTGTGAGATTCAACGAGTACGTCGTCTTTTTTGACTCGCTACCGCTAGTCACTTTGTCTCTGTCGAGTGCTAACGTTTTGCTGACACTACCATTTTCGTGGATTTTAATTTTAGCCGTCTTGACTTCAGGTTTGTCAGCTATATCAGCTTTGACGACTCGTGGCTCGAACGTTTGATCCCAGGATTGGGTGCTGGACGCGGAGACAGTTTGGGCGGTAGACGCTGACGCAACCGCGGCAACGCCGAAATTTCTCAGGAGGGTACGACGATTCAATTTCATTTGTGAATCGGATGTATCTGACATCCAGTGTTACGATCGAATCGATGGATAATAAATATGTCCTATTAATTGTCATGTTGCATGAATTATATGTGTTTGCGAGGGCAAGTTGCCACCAGTCGGACACCCGCAGAAGGGCTTCGCACCATCCGTTGTTCGCTTGGGCTGAAGAAGAACCCATCTTTAGGCAATCGGAGAGTCACCGCACCACGGTAGTTTATCGGGATTTCTTTACAGAGGGCATGATATCTTGGGCGAATATGACTACCTGCTGACCAGACGGGTCGTGCCATGCCCTCCGTCCAACCCGCGAGACACTGACGACCCACTGGACATTGAGTACAGGGTCAATGGCTGCTCCAAGAACCACAACGAGGACATTCAGCTAATCAGCGCTACGGAATTAACTTCTGCTTCGGCGTGAACGCGGAGGGATCAAGAGAGACCAACTGCCAGCGTCAATGCAGTCGGCCTCTCTCAGAGGGCAGACGGCCGGGCAGGACAGGTGGCTGGCTCGTGTGTCTTTGGGCGGGGTGCAGCCGTCGCTGGGCGGCACTCTCGCTGCTGGTCGAGCCGGTACGTGAGCAGGGATCGGACAGCGTGTTAATGAGTGGATCGTGTCCCCCGGATTGTGCAGGGAAAAGTCTGGGACCGTTGTGGCTGGAGCTACGAATGACGATAGGACTCGTAGCGGAGCGAGTACCAGTGGGACTGCACGAGGCAGGAATCAGGATACTGCGGGTGGCGGAACTGGGGACACTAACAGGACGACCACGGCTAAAAGAACCGCGACGACGGACTCGGTATCGGACCAGCACATCTTGAAAGCCCCACGCCGCTGGCGGTCGCTCACCGACATATCCTCACTGCGTTCGGATAGGGGTCGCTGACCCGACCACAGCAAGCGCCAGCGGCGTGCCCCTTTCAGTCCCACCCGACTGCTACGGCACAACACAGCAGTAATCGAACGCACGCGTCGAAGTCGCGCGCGATTCGGCTGAGGAACCCACGCGGCCGGCGCTCCCTCGCCGGAACGAGGACGGTCGCGCTGCTCACTGTGTTCCGGGCTGCTCACTGCGTTGCGCTGCCGGGCTTTCACCCATCCGGCACTCGCTTGGCCGCGCGGGATGCTGGCTCACCGCAACCGCACACGATGAGACCGCCCGCCGGGATGTCACCAAGCTACCGTTTATTTATATACTACTACCCCTCGAAACGTGAAACACAAAACGCCGCTTAGACACCACCAAGACATCCGAATACTGCACTTGAAATAATCCAAATAGTCCGGTAGCTTTAAATACTAGCCACCCATGCCATTAAGTACGGAAAGGCACGACGCACGCGGCGCTGGCAGGGCAGTTTCACGCCGCAGAAATCGGGTGCTAGAACACCCGACAAGTGTCTTTCCGTAAGGCAGTGAAAGACAATGTACGCTACCAATTCCAGCGGTAAGAATGCATCGGCCAGCAACCAACAGGTTCCCCTCTCGACCCACTTCGAAGACGGCCCCGAGCAACTTCTAGAAGCCGTCGCAGAGACCGAGAACGGCAACGAACTCGACTTTCGGATGAACAAGGGGAGCGATAGCCGTGGCAACTACTACGCCCGTCAAGACGACTATCACAGCTACGACTGGACTCGCTCGACCGAGGTCGGCCCCAACCGGCGGTTTGGCGAAACGTTGGAACAGCAGGAGGAACGCCACGGGCGCGACGCCGAACAAGCCCGACACTCCGAGGTCGCACGCGCTCACGTCGACGGTGCCGACCGCGAAGCCTCGGCTCGCCAGCTCACCGACGCCGAAACCGAACGGGCTGACGGGTTCCGGTCCCCGGCTGACCCCCGGCAGTGGATGGACCGCGACACGCTGGCGCGCATCAACCAGCAAGCCGCGACGCTTGCAGACAAGACCAGTCTGTCCCGAGCGGCCGCGAGCCGGCGACTCGCCGCCCTCGTCTCCGGGCAGATGGGCGACTGCGATAGCCTGTATGACGCTTCGTTTACCCTGTTCAGGGACGCCCGCGAGGAACTACAGGAACCGACGCCTCTCGCGGATCTGTCGCCCTACGGGTACGAGTGTACGGTTGAAGGCGAAGTTACGCACATCATCGAGGAACCCGACGCTCGGAACCAGTACCAAGTCCTCTATATCGAAGACGACGAGGGTACGAGCGCGAAGGTCACGGTCTGGGGCAAGTCGATGCACGGCGGCGAGATGGTCCGCACGCTCCACGAAGGCGACCGGGTGCGAATCTCTGGGGGCAAGCCAGACGAGTACGATGGCATCAAGACCGTAGCCGTCACGAGCGACACGCTCATGTGCATCATCGAGCGTGGCGACGGTCCCGCGCCGACCGGACACGGAAGCAGTATGTTCGGTTCGTCCGGTGAGAGTCAGACGGTGGCCTCGTGGGAGGCTGAATCTGACACCCATGCATGGGCCAACGAGCGGGACGGTGACCACGCGGTCGCCGTGACGCTGGGCAAGGCCCGCTGTCGTGAGTCTGGGTGTTCGGACCTGTTCGATACCGAGCATGGAGCCGCCACCCATCGCGGGGTAGTCCACGGCGACGACTGACGCCCGACGGCTAGGGCGTCCCCCACCGAGTGGGGCCTGTCGGTCGGTCGCTGCGACGGTGCTCGCGCACGCGGCTCGCCGGCGGCCACCGGCAAGCCGGGCCGCCGCCGAGCGACCGCGCGCACGGACTGGAGCGCCACCGCACCAGCGCGTCAGCGTGGGTCAGTCTGGTGGAGGCTCTGAGAGGGCTGGAGTCCTGGTGTGTGCGTGGACGTGGGCCAGCCGGCCGGGGAGAAACAGAGGCTGGGTGGCTGGTGTGTCGCGACAGCGCGCGACGCCACCGACAGACTCGCGATGCTCGTCTGTCGAGCCCTCGTTCGCTGGTGCTCACGAGGACGACGGGACGCTCCGCTCGGCGCTATCGCGCGCCTCGCGGCGGTCCATCGTGCCTGCGGTGGCGGGCGCGATCCCGGCCTGCCGCCGGAAGGTGGACGGAAACGCACTCTATCTTCTGTTGTCTGCTCGTGTTTCGATCTAGACAAGCCAACAAACCAATAGCGCGACATTTTTGCGACTCGCTCCGGAAAGTGGAGAGTATCATGTCAACCAACAGAGAAGGTGAAAATCCGATAGAACAGCTTACCAGCGGTCAGGATGCCAAGCGAATCCCTCACCCAAAATCAAACGAGTACATCGCTGTCTTTCGGCTTGACAAGGACAGCAACACCGGATACAAGCTCGTGACCGATGATGGCAGCGTCATCCGGACGTCATGGTCTTCCTCGGGGTGCAGTGTATGCAACGAGAACGAAAGCTACAGTCCGAGGAGGGGGACTCCACACGATACAGCACAAGAGAAGCGCAAGCAAGCAAACTGCGAACACGCACAGTTCGCAGCAGACGCATTCTCACTTGACGCAGCGGGGTCCTGCGACGACTGTGGCGCGTGGGCGATCTCTCCACGGTCGATACCCCACCCTACGGTCTCTGGAGCTACCGCACTAGTTGAGGAGTACTGTGCGGAGTGTGATGCGCTTCGAGCAACGTAACCTGCTGCGGTCCTCAGTGGTCTACCCAAGACAGTCGGCGCAGTCTGGGGAGCTGTTGGGTAGCTGTTTTCTGGGCCCGGAATCCCGGATAGACACACCTCGATTTTGTGTGGCCGCAGGAAGGTGGCGGCCAGATAGGGCCGCCGGGAGGTGATTTCTCAAATGGGAGAAATTCAATTTCCACGCTGTGAGGACGTATTTATTGCCGAGTTCGATGAGGTCCGGATTCGGTCGGGATCGTTCCATGACTCTGACCGCAACGAGTCGTTTGACCAGCTTTGTGAGGACTGCTATCGCGAGGTCGTGAAGTGACGTCGGTCAAACTACTCTCTCTTTTTTTCGACTGGATCTGGGATACGGCCAAACTCAGTTTCTAGCAAGACTTCCAGCTCATCAGTTTCTGTGTCTCTCTCAGCGAAAAAGCCTTCAACCACTTCACGGTCACTGTGGTACTGGATGATCGCCTCGTATCCGTACCGGTTGTTTGCCCCGGCAGGATACCAGTGCTTGACGCGAACTTTGAACTCCCGATCTTCCCACGTCCATAGGCGAACTTTGATCGGGTGCTTGAGTTCTCGGCGGGCGATGTCGATCACTTCGTCGACGACCGGCCCAATCGCTTCAATGCTCGGGATCTGGCGCTGGCTGGATGGCTGTTGCTCTGGAGATAGGTGTTGCTGTGACATGAGAACGGTGCGATGCACACTTGGCCGGCATCGCTCAAAAAGCCCCGGGTCGGGGTGGGAGCCGACTGGCAGCCAGCGAGGAACAGTCCCGACAGAGTCCCGGGTGGATCGCAAGCGTGGGTCTGCCGGCCGGGCTGAAACAAATGGAAGCGCGGTGTGTCGTGACAGCGCGCGACGCCACTGACAGACTCCCGCTGGTCGTCTGTCCTGTCCTCGTTCGCTAGCGCTCACTCGGACGACGGGGCGCTGCGCTCGGCGCTGTCGCGCGCCTCATGCCGGTCCAATCGTGCCTGCGGTAGCGGGCGCGATCCCCACTGGAGATCGGACAGTTCCCCGGCTGAATGGCACACTAAATTGCGAGTATATTACTGTACGAAAGGAACGTCTATCAGAAGTGTTGCGATTCGAATATAAAGCTCCGGATACAATGGTGTTCCCTCCAGTTGTTGATCGACAAGTTGAGTTCGGTGCGGCGTCGGCATGGGTCTGGCCCGAGCGTGGGTCTGCCAGCTCTGGCTCAGTTCCGGTAGAACTATGATCGGTGTGGCCTCGACGTCGACGGGTCGGCGACGTGCGTGGCACAGTGGACTCGCATGACGCTCGGTGGAGCTGGCCGACCGCGTGCAGGTCACGATGTGAGTCCCGGGTTCGGGGGTGTTTCTGTCCGTATCCTAGTAGGTTGCTTCATGGGGTGAGTCTGCCAGTCTTCGCTCTGGTGAGGTTCCGCGATGCGCTGTCTCTTCTTTTGTTCTATATCTTATGTTTTCCTTCTTATGTCTCTCGCGCCTCTGTCGGGATATGCACGACAAGGTAAAGAGTGTAGTTTGCATCTGATTCTGGGCGATTCATACCTATGCGGTCTTGCGATTTTTCGATGATTCGCCTCCATGTTTGAGTGATTCACCGTGATTCAGATTGACGAATTACCGACGCCGTCTTGCGATTTCGAATATAGAATAGTTCGAAGAAAGTAATTTCAACAACTCTAATACGAATAGATTACTACTGGCTCGACAAGACCCGGTTACTAACCTGCAGAGAAGCACCACCACGTCGCAGAAATGGGAAATATGTAGAACTTATTATAGTTAGAGAACGGGCAAATTGGGATAGGTCACATGAACTCAGATGGCCTGCGTCGCTCTCCGCTTGCCTCAGCTTCGTCCCGCTGTTCACTCTCATCAGTATCACCCTCCGTGTCCGATTCATCAGGTGATTCACTCTCTTCCTTCTCAGCAGAGTCCATTTCGTCACTGCTGGGATCTGGGACCGTACCAGAGGAGTGGTCGCCATCTTCATCGAGTAGCTGTTGGTCCTGATCTGGGTCAACAGATTTACCCTCTAAATCTGATAGGTCTGGGTGGTCCGTGTCCGGAGACGTGACGGCAGTGCTCGCTGTTGTCTGGTCGAGTGGGTCGGTCGACTCGTCGTCGCCCAACCCATCCGTCGCGTCGACGGTTGGCTCAACTTCGGGGCCACGATCCGGGCCACTATCTCTAGACTCACCGTCGTCGGTCTCACCAGTTGACCCACGGAATATATCGTCAAGTTGCGCACGAGTGAACGAGAACCAACTGTCACTCTCGATGTCGGTGTCATCCTCAGTGGGTTCCGGTTCCGAACTGCCCGGCGACTCCGCGCCCTGTGCCGGCAGACTGTCGCGAACGTCGGCCAGTTCGTAGGACTGTCCGTGGACCCACGTCGTCCGAGAGACAGCAACGCACTCACCGGGCTGGAAATCTCGGAGCAGCCCAGAGGTGATCGGCGTCTTATCCTTCTCTTTGTACGTATCCCGAGCTTGCGTCCGTGGGTTCTCACCGCGTCCCTGGTGACTCATCGACACCATCTCGGAGCGATCATACTGCCGACTCTCGCCGAGTTCATCGAGGATGAAGTCCGTCGACTCGCTGTCACCCGGGCCAAAGTACACGCCTTGCGGGCAGTTGCCGACAATCCCAGAGATCGTACTGTACGTGTCCTTGAGCTGGCCGATTGTCTGGACGCCGACCAGTGCCCGTGCTTTGTGTTTCCGGCCTCGTGCCGTGAGGTTCGTTACCTGAGTAAGTGCCGGCAGCGCGTCGATCTCGTCGAGGATGTGGACCGTTGGGTTTGAAGCGTTCATCGCATACCGGATCGACCAGTCTACGAGCAACTGGTACATCGGCCCGAGCGTTTCCAGTTCCGTCGGATTCGAGTCGATGATGAGGACCCGGCCTTCCGGGTTCTCGATATACTCTTGCAGCGAGAACTCGCCATACTCTCCGAAGTCGCCGGTAAACACAGGGTCGACGTTCTCTTTGATTGTCTGGTAGACGTTCTGTGCGCCTTTGCCCTTGTCAGGGTCTATGTGGCCCGAGTCCAGTCGGTCGAACTCGTCCAGTGCCTTCTTGAGCGCGATATGGCCCTCGTTGAGCAGCGAGACTATATCGGCGTGACAGAGGGCATGGCGGCGATTGTTCTTTTTCGCGCTGAGATGCAGGTACATCAGCATCTCCGCGAAGGTCTGTTTGGCGGGCCGATGGAACGGGTCGTGACCATCGGCTTCGCCGAAGATTGCGCCGGCGACCTCGCGAAAATCAGACTCCGAGTCGGCGTCCTTGAACAGATTCCAGACCACATCGCTGTCCTCGTGGCGGATGCGCTGAACCTCAAAGCCAAGTTCCTCGTAGAACGCTTGGAAGTCTTCGCCAGTGTCGTGAGCGATGACCGCGGTATCGCTGTAGTACGGGAACTGGTAGGCCAACAGTTTCATCATCGACGTCTTCCCCGAACCAGTCTCGCCCACAACGGCGGTGGAGACATCTTGGTCGAGCGTGAACGGCAGTTCCGCGTCGTCGTGTTCGTGGCCGACCTCTTCGAGCGGAACGACGGACTCGCCGTCGTCGTGGTCCCACTGGTTCATCGCGAGCATTTCGGGCGAGGTCCGGCGGAGCAGTTCCCCGGAGAACACGATACCGATGGAGATGGCATACAGGATCACCGTTGTCGAGTACGAGAGCATCGGCAGCGACAACCCGGGCACCGTGAAGTCAGCGAACAGTGTCCCGACTGAGACGGCAGCTAGAACGTGTGCGAACGGGAACAACAGCGCTGTGCTGGGTGTCTGGGCAAGCACGTCGTAGAAGAACGCCGCGCTGATGAGTCCAAAGCCGAGGTAGATGTAGCGCCATGCCCAGAACCGCTTTGGCAGGACCTTGTCGCTATCGACGATCATCGGCGGGAACAGTAACATAAACCCTGCCCAGACGAACCCGACGACGTTGTCGTACTTGAGGCTATTCGGGACTTCGCCGGAGCGTTGTCCTGGTGGTGCAGAGGAACTAGAACTCACTGCCACCACCCAACTTCGCGTTCGGGTTCCTGCTCGCGTTCAAGATCAACTTCGGGTTCGCGCTCAGTTGCGGCCTGTTCTTCAGCCCTCTCCGCAGCGCCCTCTGAGAGTGGCTCTGGTTTGCTCTCAGCGCGCTCTTTCTCAGCCGTGGGTTGTCCGACGTCTTTCTGCTGGCTCTTCTCACTCGCCCGCTTGAGCGCTTTTTCGGCGTCGAGGTTCAGTGACAACTCTGCCTCGTGGTACTGCTCCCGTGCTTCTTGATCGACGACCCGGCCGAGATTCTCTGGAGCATCGCGAGCAGTTGCCGTTGGGTCTCTCGTCCGGGAGGGCTCTTCATACACGGTCGCTGCTTGTTCGCGCAACTGTCGGATATCCTCCCGATCCATCTCCAACTCTGCGCGCTCGCCGGTCGCCGCGATATGCGCGTGTGGGAACTCTGTGTCCCTGTGGACCCCATACACGTAGTCAGTCGTCGGCTGCTGGGCAAACTCACTGTGCATGAATTCCCGAGTGTTGGCATTCACCTCTTCTGGTGAGTATTGTCCCGTGGGATCAGGAGAGACGATCATGTGTCGCTGGAATCCGAACTCCCGGCTCTTGTCGACGAATTGGTCTACTTCTGGGTCGGATAGTTCTCTCCCAGCTGGGTTTCGGAGGTCAACTGTCGCGCCGGCGTCCTGTTCGCGATCACGCTGAATATAATCGACGAGGTTCCCTGCACCACCCTCCTGATAATCTGTTTTTAGCATCATGCACTCTCACCTGCCGGCTCAGTGGCAGTCGAGGCATCTGACTCAGCGTTGTTTTCTTCATCTGGTGTTTGCGACTCCGTGTCCGGATCTTGTCCGACGTGTTCGCCGGCAAATTTCAGCGCAAGCCGCCGCTGTTCAGCGGAGTAGTCATCTTGGAGCAGTTTCCAGATCGCGATGATATATGCTGTCCGGACTTTTTGCACGGTCTTCACTTCCTCCATTGATCCAGACTCAAATTCTGCTAACAGTTCCGTCACCTCGCGCTTTGCCTCCTCCAGCAGGACTTCAATTTTTGTGTTAGTGCTGTACCGTTGATACTGATTCTCTCCAGTCTCCCATTCAACGTAGTCCTCGATAACCTCGTGTCCGTATTCGGAGGTGGATTTCCCCGCGGCGTCAGCCAGCTGGTCAAACAATTCTTTGTTCCCCTCGCTCGTATAAATCTGGAGCAGAGTGTCTCTCTCAGTCATTCCTGACCCTCCTTGTTTCGGATTCTTTCAACCTCTTTCTCGAGTTTCCCTGTCGCTTCCTCCATCGCAGTAGCGCGCCTCTCTGCCGGGAACTCAGAGGAAATCAAATCCCACAGAGCGACCGAGTAGAACAGTTCCTGATCCGTATCAACGGTTGTTGCTTCCTCAACGTCCTCTACGACGGCATCAGCGATGTACTCCAGTTCCGATCCAAGATTTAATTCCCCCGCACGCTGTTCCTGTAGTTCCCTCGAAATACGCCGTTCCGTGGCTTTCAGAATGTACTCTGAAACCCCTTCACCCGCTTTGTTAGCCTGCTTCACGATCTCTTTTCGCTGCTCTGCACTCAGCCGAATTGTGACTTTTTCACTCATGTGAATCACTCCGTGTTATCGAACTCCGAATCAGTCTCTACCTCGATACCACCGTCAGCCACAACTGCATCCGGCTGTGCCCGGTCAAGTGCCACAGACACAGCATCCACCAACTCGTCTTCGTCCAGTCCGTCCAGAACGCGCTCAGCCTTCTCCGGGGACAATCCGTGATCTGTTAGCTCCTGCTGGACTGCCTTGGAGTGGACGAACTCTTCGAACTCAGCAACGTGGGGGTCAACCTCGGCGACAACATCGTCAAACGCGTCCTCTGCGTCGGCGTCGAGGTCGATAATCTGCTTTTCCTCCCACGACGTCTTGATCGTCAGCGGGTAGTCGCCGTGCTCGTCGACGCGGACCAGCGCTTGCGAGTACCCCTGACCGTCGCCCAGTGACTCCTTTCCAGCTTCGGCGTGCTGGATGTAGGACTGCTGTTCGCTGGTGAGTCCGGCACTTGTCGCAGTCTCATCGCCCAGTTCTGGCTCACGATGATGCACCTTGATCGGACACATCCCCGCGATTTCCTCAGCTGCGCCCTTATCCTCGAACTCCGAGAGTGTCTGGGACAGCATCACCAGTCGCAGCCCAGCGTGACGCTGGTGGCGGGCAATCTGGTTCAACGACTCCAAGTTCGCGTCGTCGTTGAACAGGTAGTGGGCTTCGTCAATGATGATCTCGACCTTCTGGGTCATGTTCTTGGCCTGCTGGTACAACGTGCTCAGAAGCAACTGCATGATGAATGACTGCTTGCCGAGGCCACTACCCGAGCCTTCGACCTGCTGGAGGTCCAGATACACAGCCTTGCTGCTGTCATCGATCAACCGCAGGTCCGACTCTTTCGAGAGATTGCCGAACGTACTCCCCGGCCGGAATGGATGCAACGCAATCGAGAGTTCGTTCGCGTACTGCTGGATTTTCTGCTGGGAAGATTCGGTTGTCGCGCCGGGGAACATTCCCGGGTCTTCCTGGAGGCGGTCGACAACCTCAAGGAAGTCACTCAGGTCGGGCGAGTTCGCCGGCGTATGTGTCGACGGGTCGTCCGGGTCGATATCGGATTCAGTGAATATCTTGTCGATCAGGAATGTGATCAGCCCGCTGTGCATCTCCAGATCGACATCCCGCGATTGCAGGAAGTTCTCGATGACACCGTACACTTCGTCTTTCTTTGCGGAGACAGGCTGCATGTCCGGAGACTGTTCGAGGACATGGGGCGGCGTCGGATGCATCTCACACGGGTTTAGCGGCGTCTCACCGCTGATTGTGATCGTCTTTGCATCCAGCATCTGCGCGCTGCCGTGCATATCCCCAACCGGGTCGATGTAGATCTGCTTGACATCCGACCGCTTTTTCAGCATCCGCATCGCCCGAGCCTGCGTGCCGTGTGTTTTGCCGCCGCCGGGCATCCCGGTAACTAGCTCCGAGTGGCCGGTTTCGAGATCCCACGGGTCGATCAACAGCGATGAATCGTTGTGGCCGTGTAGCCCGTACTCGATTCCGTCGTCCATCCGGAGGTAGTTCGACGAGAACGGGAACAGCGAACCCAGCGCTTCCCCAGTCATCGAGGAGAGCCGATTCTGCCCGAGTTCGTTGGCCCCGATCGGCGAGACAGTCACCAGTCCGGCTTCCTGTCGGCGGGTCGTTCGCTTGACGCCGCAGTTCGACGGCGAGTCCCGCAGCAGCGTTTCAAGCCGGTTCGTTTGCTTCCGGAGGTCTTCCTCGGTCTCCGCGGTCAGACGGATGAACGCGCCGACACGGAACAGCGACGTGTGATTCCGCCGGACCATCTGCCGGATGTACTTCGCCTGGTTGACTTCCTGTTCGATATCTTCCGCTTCCAGCTCCCCTTTATCGTTTTGCAGCATCTTCAGCGACGAAATCCACTCTTTCATGACCGACACGGCTGCGTCAGAGTCGTAGGGGTCGATGTGGATTGAGACGTCGACGGCAAGGTCCGTATCCAGCAGCAGTTGCTCTAACATCCCGCTGGTCGGATGCTCTGGATACGTCTCGATCCAGAAACAGCGCGTGTACGTCTCTTGGTCGATGAGGGCGTGGTCGGCGTCCCACTCGATATCCGTCGGCGCAACCAGCGACCGGTGGTTCTCTCCGGGCCGGTGGAGTTGGGAAACAAAGTCAGTCTCGTCGACCTCGTAGTCGGTCCCACCGACATCGTCGGTCTCCATGCCCTCTGCGGCGTCGTGGGCTGCTGCTCCCTCACCGTGCTTGATGAGTTCCCGAGCGGAGTATGTTACCGGGGAGACGGAGGCAGCCTCTTCGTACTCTCGCTCGGACCGCGTTTCACAGGCCCAGTAGTCTTCGGTCAGGTTTGCCAGCTCGTGCGGGCTGACCGACCGGCTACGGCACCGGTACATATTGTTGACTGCCCTGTCGACAGTCTCAAGCCGGTCGTGGAGTTTCTTGGCCTTGAACTCCTCTCGCTCGGCGTCAGTGAGAGTGTCACTGTCGAACCGACCGAACAGTCGCCCGAGGACGGGTATCCCGGCCAGATAGTCAGCGATGGAGTCATCGGCCATCTGGAGATCATGGATGTCGCCGTCAGTGACCCAGACGATGATATAGTACTTGCGCTGGAGTTCAGTCTCGGTCTCAACGTTGCCGCTGTCGTCGGTGTAGCGGTTGACGAACTCCAACAGGACTCCCCGGAAGATCGGGTGGCTCTCCGCATCGGGATCTTCGAGCCGGTCGATATGTGTCTGGATGTGGGATTCGTTGTCGACTTCCGCTGTCGTGACGTGGAGTTTCGCTCGCCCAGTCAGCGACTCAGACAGGCGTGTGAGTGACTTGACCGCCTTGTCCCATTTCTCGTCGTCCTGCAGCGACATATTGGCGGGCTCGACCTCGACCGCGCCGACATACGCTCCGTCGACGCGCTCGATGCCGTGGGGCATGATCCGCTCCAGTCGTGTGACCTGCCGGGTGTCTTGATTGCCTTGGCCGTGCGTGTACTGGCGCTTTTTGACGAGCCAGAACAGTTTGACGCGCAGCCACTCAGTCAGCCGATAGTGGTCTGGACGGACTTTGTGGAGGATGTAGAGGAAGACTTCAACGACCGCTGTGAGGGCCAGCGTGGGGAAGAACAGCGCCGCTGGGACGAACGGCATCCCCATCGCGACGAGGAAGCCAAACGGCGGGATGAGGAACAAGATGAGCTCTCCGAGCGTGTAGTCTCCCCAGAAGTTGGTCGTATCTCCGAGGGATTCGTGGATGATGTTCGTGTTGTACTCTTCGTTATCAGCCATTAGTCGTCATCCCCCCGAGGCGGCAGGCCGTCGCGGTATGCATCCGGCCCTAGTTTGTCAGCATCAGTTGCAAACACATCCTTGAGCGAGTCATACGACTCGGAGTCATCGGAGTCGGTATCGGTCCCGTTTTCGTCGGGTTCCCCATCCGAGAACGGCGGGTCTGTCTCAGACTCGTAGACTCTGGTATCGCCAGAGTTGATCTGCGTCTGGCGCTCCATTTTCGTCTGACGCTCACTGACCGGGGTATCGTCGTTTCCAGAGCCGCCGGACGAACTCCCGTTAGTGAACCTGCTGTTGAGCGCACTTCCAGGGGAGGTCCCACTGGAGCTACCGGAGCTACTGGAACCGCTGGAGCCGCTAGAACCACCGGAACCGCTACTGCCGGCAGGAGACGGAGCGGAACCGCCACCACCGCTGTTACCTCCACCGGAGCCGCCGGAGCCACTGCTGCCGGCAGGAGGTGGGGCGGAACCGCCGCCACCGCCGTTACCGCCTCCAGAACCGTTGGAACCGCTCTTCCCATAATTGCGGTTCATCCCGGCAGGGTTGGCTGCCATCTGACGATGGACCATCTGGGCTCCCGTGGCAGCACTGCCAACACGTCCTTTTGCAGCGCTTGAGGCGGCTCGAATCGTGCCACCCGTCGCCATTGCTGCACCGGGGCCACCAACCGCTCCAGCGCCGGCTGTCGCCGCCGCGCCAGTGGCCGCCGCGCCGATCTTTGCTGGCTTTTTGCTGCCGGCAAGGACCTGCTCGCTGACCTGAATCGCAACGCGGCTACTGCGCTGGATGAGGACCTTCTGAGACTTTGCCGCCAGGTACAGCGTCACGAGACTGATGAACAGCGACAGTTCAGATGCCAGTCCCCAGTTTGTCGCTTCGAAGCTCATGCGGATCAGGATTGCAGGCGGGATGCCCGCAGCGAGGACTCCGGGATACGCGCCGGCGATCTGCTTTGCCAGTCCCGAGAAGCGATTGAGTGGCCAGACCTCGACCGCCCAGAACGTTGCGACCAGCGGCATCGACAGCGTCATCAGGAAGACCAGCAGCCATCTGGTGATGAAGATGAACGCCGCCTTGAGGTAGACGTACAGTCCGACAATGATGAGTACGAGGAATATGCCAAGGCTGAGATCCGCAATTTGCTCGGCTGAACTGATTAGTGCAGCAATCTCCTTTTCAGACTGACCGGTTTGGTAGATCACCTTGCCGATAGCATCGAAGAACTGAGTCCCGAGTGAGGCCACTGGGAGCCAGAAGAACAGCGAAAGAAAGGCAACTCCGAGTCGGCGTAGAAGCTTCTTCCGAATGACTGGGTTCATCGACCCATATCTGAGTCCGATTATCGCCAGAACCGAGAACTGGATGCCGACCGCTAACCCAACGATGGAATCGAAATAGATGCCTGAGATGAGCGAGTCCCACGGAGCATTGCTCGCAGACTCAAATGCAATGTCGACAGGGGCTGCTGAATTCGGCCCTTCAGGAGCGGGCGTCCGCACCATCGGTTCGATGATGGCTCTGAAGAACCCATCTAAGTACTCGACTATCTGTGTTCTGAGTTGATCAAAGAAGCCACTCATACCGGCTGTAATTGCCGATGAGAGCTCTCCAATCAGCCTCTCGGTGATCTCTTCGAGGATTTCATCACCAATCCCGGGCTGCATCGCTACCCCTCCGTCTCCGTCTCCGTCTTTGTTGGAGTTGTGGTGACCTCTTCTGGCTCACCAGCTAGAGTTCGTTTGCACCCGTTACCGGTGGAGTCAAACCTGTCGGTATACTTGATAGATTGGGTGATAGTAACCGGGTCACTCCAGAGGAAGCCAACAGCCAATTTCTCCTCTCTTACAGTCGTTTCTTCCACTTTTACACAGTGTGCGCGATCTTTCAGGAGGAAAGTAAACTCGACAATGCCGGTTTCACCAGGTTCTATTGGTTCAAATGGTTCGCTGTCTCTTTCTCCATTGAGGATTGTCTGCGTTGCCGCACCGGTTCGCTGGCCTACATTCCGGACAACTACCCCTAAGCTGTCGTCACGAACCTCTTCATGCTCGGTCCCAGGGACGACTTCCTCAAGTTCGAAGGTAGTGTCTAGTTCGAGTGGGAGTTTGGTTTCGACGTCATCCCCACGCAGGTAGAGTGTGTGCTGGCCCCGTGGCAGCGGCTCGTACGAGTCCTCTCCCTCTGTTAGCGAGAGACGTGTCCGGGTCTCGCCGGGACTGAAGTAGTCGCTGGCGAACTCCCGCCCAGACTCTGTGATGATGCTGACCGATGACGGCTCGATCTCATCGGTCACAGCCACTTCCAGAGCCAACTGGCGGCCGTTCTCGACAATCTCAATCGACGTCTCTTCAATGTAGTCGGACTGCTCTTCTGGCGGGCCGGCGCTTCCGTCACCGCCGTCACTGCTATCAGACAGCCCGCCGCTGCATCCTGCAAGTGCGGCAAGACTCCCGCTCAGGAGTCCAAGCACTGTTCTGCGGTCGATACTGCTGGTTCGTGGTATATTCTTGTGTGTCATGGATTATACCAACCAACGAAGTTGCCTCTCATCCAGACGTCGTAGCCGTACAGCACCAACACAGCCGGCAACAACGTCAGGAGCGTCACTACAGCAAGGTCGATGAAATTCGCAAGGTCCGGGAGATCGAGTTCATATGCGACCCGCT
Organism: Haloarcula rubripromontorii; assembly: GCF_001280425.1. Classification (NCBI taxonomy): domain Archaea; kingdom Methanobacteriati; phylum Methanobacteriota; class Halobacteria; order Halobacteriales; family Haloarculaceae; genus Haloarcula; species Haloarcula rubripromontorii. The sequence continues at coordinate 539,264 of NZ_LIUF01000003.1, forward strand.
CTTGGGTGTCTCGCACCGGGACAGCACGCCCTTGCTCCCACCAGATCTGATTCGGACGATACGTGACTATCGCCGACGAGACTTCGCCCTGGTCGACGGTCACAGTAAGCTCATCGTCGCCAGAGAACGACCGTTCAACTCGAGTCTGTCCAGTCGCGACCGTGACGTTCCCCGCTGCAATCGGGAAGCCAGCCGTCGGTTCGACCCGGACCAGCAGGTCCGTCGAGTCGTCAGTCGAGTTGACCACCTCGGAGGTGATATTAACCTCACGGATCGGCGTCGGGTTCGTCGAGTCCGCTGGCTGTTCGATGCTGTTCCCACGGACGAGTCCGTGGATCTCGAAGTTCTCTGTCCGGAGCGATTCTGCACTCCGAATCGTGAACCGATCTGCTGTCGTGAACGTCTCCGAACGGTTGATCCGAATCTCCGGTGGGAGCGTCGTCCTGTTGGTCGCGTTAGCGGTCGTGTTCCCCGTCGCGTTCACCGGATACGTCGCTTCGAGCGACGGCACGAACTGCCAGCCGTCGGAACTCTCGTTTTGGACGCGGTTGACCGTGACTTCCGGGCCCTCTGTAGTCCGGACAGCGTGGGTTTCGAGCGGTCGCACTGGCGTCGTCGTATTCTCTGACCAGTTCTCCCAGCCGGGCGGTGAGCGAGTGTAAAACCGCCACTTGCTCTGGACTTCGTATCCCCTGTCAAACTGGACGCGCTGCCAGCTGCCGGGGATTACAGTCCCGATACGATAGTCGTCGGTCGTGGCCCCTCTGCCGTTCGGGACGACGCCGGGTTCGACGACCATCTCCCGCTCGGATAGGTTTTCGACGTGGACCGTGCGGGAGTCCGTGACCGTCAGTTCGTACTCGTCGATTTCGTCATCGCCAATGTCTGAGATATTCGTCGAGATCGTCGTGACCAACTGGAGTTCCGTGGTCCCAGAGATGTTCGTGTAGTTGAGGGGGGGCTGAGCAGCGGTGCTGTTGTCCATCGCAGTGCCGTTGGCATACAGCGTCGTGTTCGTCGACGTGTTCAGGACCCGGAAGTCGTCCTCGAAGAACTCCGAGATGAATACCCGGTAGTCGTGGATGGCACGAACAGTCCCGTTGGGCCGGACGAGCCGTTTTGTGCCCGATGGTCGATGGACGACCGTCGATGGCTCGATGCTGAAGAACGCGACATAGGCGTCACGCATCCAGAGTCCAGATCGAGTGTCGGTGACGTTGACTGGTCGCGAGGAGTCCTCAATTCCAGTCCGGAACGAGTCGTGTTCGGGCCGGTTCCACAGCGTCGTGTTCGAGGGCGCACGAGAGGGCATATCTCCCGTGCAAGATGGCAGGACGGCCAGCGTGCCGTTCTCGGCATCTGACCGGTCGGCCCGTGTAAGATTCGGGTGGTCCGGGTCGCCAGACCACAGCGCACGGAAGAACGTGTGGTTGTGATTGTAGGACCTATTCGGAGGCACGACGCCGGCCGTTGCGTTGTCTCCAATAGACGCGTTCGCTGGTGGATTCGAGGCGTTCTCGTAGCACGAGACTTGCGCGCTGAGGTTCTGCCTTGCGCCGAGTTCGACGGACCTGTTCAGGTCCGTCTGGTTCGGTGCTGGTCCCTGTTCGATGGACTCGTTGCCCCCGGTTCCGTTGGCTGCTGTTCCGTTGTCTACCGGGTCTTGGACGCTGGATTCGTTGTTGTCAGTGTCGTTCGCTTGTCCCTCACCGCTGGAGCCATTCGGTGCAGTGGCGTTTTGTTGGAGTACCCCCACGCCACCGTGGCTCACATCGCCAAGAGAGTCTGCCGTCCCCCGCTCAATCTGAGATGGGTTGCTACTAGCAGACGCAGGCCCCGCAGCTGCGGCTGTCGAGAGCAGCGAGCAAAGGGCCGCGACCAGCAACAGTGAGCGGAGTGCCGGCATCGTTTAGAATGGGGTCACGCAGTCCGAGAAGCCGAAGCCGACGTTGTCCCCGAACTTCGTGATGAGTTCTGGAGCCACGATTGCCAGCACAACGACGCCGAGGCCAACAAGCGAGAGGATGAGGTCCCGCCGGGCTTCGTTTTGCTGGTTCGGGTTGCCGGAGGCTCGCATATACGACAGGCCACTGCGACCGACGAACACCATCGTTGCTGGGAGTCCAAGACCAGCCAGTGCTCCAAAGACGACGTTGACGCCGTCTTCGACAGCCGTGTCACAGTAGATGTTCCCAACGTCAGTCTGGCCCATCGCAGAGCCAGCAAACAGCGTGAGGATCAGCAGCAACTGTGTTGTTTCTCTGACGCCAGGCGTGAGCCATGCGTCTGCGAGTCGGCGCTTTGCGTGCCCGTAGAGTGTTGATTCCGAGGTCGATGCGGTCGAGTTCTGTGTTCGTGTTGACATAGATGTCTCTGCTTGGAGTGGCTTGCTTGTCCACCGATTCCCCACCGGTGATCTGCTTCTTACGTTATATTGGATTTTCTATACTATCGATGAACTCGTTGCCTGATTCATCACCAAGTTATGACAACTATATGTCTATAAAACTTGTGTGTTATATGAACAGTTCACTGTATATAATACTATAGTATTATATAACGTGGTGCCAGTTTCGGTCAAAACTGTACTACCGATTCCCCTCCCGTGTAGATATTAGAGTCCTAATAATATTGCAATTCTAACTATCTACCTACCGATAATAAATTAGTAAAATATGTTATGTTAGTTATGGCATCTCTGCGGAGATCATAGTAGACATCAATAGGTGTAGCGTATAAAATATTCTAGATAGGTAAGAGACAGATACAACGGAACAGGGCGGCTTGTCTACGCGTGGACGTGAAACATATCACGAAGACAAACCCTCGGTGTTCATACTCGTCGACCGTGACACTGGAGAGACGTACGTTCACCCAGTGAAAGCCACTGACAAAATGACGGTTCGACTCTTGGTCAGCGGTTGCAGACAGGAGTCAATGACTGTCTACCCAACAGCTTTCGAACCTATGAACCACTCAATTCGGATGGCATCTTCGCCCGGAAGTACGCCGGCCACAGCAAGACCGGATGCGCTGATGGTGATATCCGCGTCGACACATACGAGAGCCACGTGTCGTTGACGACGGTGGCTCTCGTCCCATCGGGATGTCTCGAAACACAAGCTCACGCCGTATCTCAGAGGTGACTGTCAGTGAGTCACCAACAGAGTCCCGGCAACGTCTCGATCGACGGCGTCACAGTGGGCTACGGCAGCAACGACGCGATGTTCGACAGCTGGAGCGCCAGCGAAGGTTGGTGGGAAACTGTCCCGCCCCAGGAGGCGTGTACGCGCTTTCGGGTGTTCTTCCCGCACAACCACCAGACGGTTCCACGCGATATCGTCGATGTGATGGCTGCGCTGGGTGCCTAACGAGTCTGGACTGGGAGCGCAGCGGCGTGCGGCTCCTACGACCACCGCGAGCGCTGTGGCGTACACTACCTGTGGCGGAGGGGCCATCAGGTGGAGGAAGTGCTCCACGAGCGGCTCAGTAGCTCTGCGGAAGCGCTCGCTCCAGACGGTGGCCGAACGGGCGACGTTCGTGATCGGCTGGTCGTTGACGATGTCACACAGACACAGGATGACCTTGAGCCACGCACGAAGCGTGCCATCGACGAAGCGATGGACGTCTAGCTCCTCTCGAAAGGTGGTCGCCACGGGGTCCAGTCCGCGTCCAGTAATCGATATGAAGTCGACGTCGTCGACGAGTCGTGTACCTGTCCCGACTGGCAGCAGCGCTCACCTGAAGATGGCTGCAAACATCCGCGTCGCATCGATCACGAAACCAAACGGGGCCGTGTGCCCTGACCAGACGGTCGGCTCCCAACGATTTCAGGGTAAATCACCGTCCTCTTCGTCGGAATCGGTCTTATGCTACTGAGTAGTGTGGCGGCACACTAGATTTTTGACGACTGGTCACCTACCCGGAGATATGAGCAGCGACAGAACCGACGCTGAAAGCAAGGTATCTGGAAACCAAGCAAACATCCCCGCCCGGATTCGACGTGAACTCGATATCGACGACGGTGATCAGCTCCGCTGGCATCTCGAAGATGACGGGAGTATCCGGGTGCAGGTCATCCAACAGCAGACGGGCACGTTCGCCGATTTCAACGGCTACGCTGGTGAGGACGCAACCGATGTGACCAGTGATCACGACGCCTGGGGTGTCGACGTCGAGTAAATGCCCCGCGCACTCATCGATACATCGGTCCTGTTTGCAGCCGCATACAAGCGAGATAACTCACACGACGCCGCACTCCCAGTGCTCCTCGGCATCGATAATGGAACGCTCCCTGAGGCAGTCGTCCTCGACTATGTTCTCGCCGAGACGTTGAACGGCCTCACGACCCACGCTGGCCACGACGCAGCGGTCGATCTCCTTGATCGCATCGAAGAAAACGCCCGCTTCCACATCGACACACTCACCACCGACGCCCTCGCGACAGGAAAGGCCCTCTTTCGCCAACACGAACCCCTTTCTTTCGTCGATGCCTGTATTGTCGCATATATGCAAACCGAGGGGCTCGGTTACCTGTATGCGTTCGATGACGACTTCGACGCTGTCGAGGACGTCTATCGGCTCGAAACAACGACGAATCCCTACGAGCCAAACTGACGCAAACAGACGACACGATTGGGGTGACGAAGTGCAGTCTCAGGAAAGTCACACTTCGTAGTCAGCCGCCAGCTCTTGGAACTCGTCCCACTCCGGGAGCCGGTCGTCGTCGATCTCGCCGTGCGTCTCGAGGTAACAGAGCAAGGCGTCAATCTCGTCTTCGAGGCCATACTTCGCCGCCTGCGCTCGGAGGTCCGCCTCGTCGATGTCGACGTGGCTGAGCAGGAGGAGACAGTACGAACGGTGGCGGCTGCCGTCGTCGATCAACAGTGTGTGACAGCAGAGCTCCGCCGGCGAGAACTCGTCAAGAGTCTCGGCGTAGCGGTAGTAGCGATGGTCAGTGAGCAGGAACTGGAGGTCGAAGGCTGCAAATCGAGCGAGGCCGGTTTCGTGGAACCCCTCGGTGTCGATCTCCGTCTCGGCTTGTGCGAGGAATTCGTCGTAGGTTTCCCAGAGAATCGTGCCCTTCGAGGCGACGGCTTCGAGGCGGTAGCGATGCAGATGGTGTGCGAGTTCACGGGCGAACTCGTGGAGGCGGTCGAAATCGGCGTTGAACTCGTAGCGGCCGTCGGCTGTCCCGACGAGACCTCGGTCGCGAAACCGCTTGAGGACGCGGTTGACCGTGTTGCGGTAGTTGTCGCTCCGGTCGGCGATCTCGGAGACAGTTCGCGGCTGGTCGAGGTAGTACAGCACCTCGAGTGCCTTCCCGGTCAGCAACTCGGGGAACTCGATGTGAGAGTGCTGGCGGACGAGGTCCCGATAGAGTTCGACGGCGCGAGCATCCGACGGGACGACTCGTTTTCGGCGGCCGTCGCGTTCCGTGTACACGAGTCCCTTCTCGACGAGGTCGGCGACGGCACGGGAGAGGTAGCTCTCGCTGTGGTCGAGCTTCGTCGCGAGTTCGGAGATCGTGTCGCCGAGGTCGACGGTGGCGAGGACCTCGAGTTCGATGCGCCGGAGCACGATGTAACATAGTACGAAACTACTATATAAAGAAGTTTTGAGTAGTGTTACAGGTAGCGGTCGCGAGAACCGCCACCATCGTCTTAACCAACAAAACTATTGTTTCGTGGGTCGTGTTGGTTAACACGAGAGTAGCCGATGTCCTACGAACCCCCGACCCCACCGGCGAACCTCCCGACGGAGATCATCAACACGCTCAACGAGTCGGACCCGGAGCAGCTTCGAGACGTTGCGACGTACGCTGAAGCGCTCGCCGAGCACCAGGAACGAGAGGCCCGTCTTGAGGAATCGGCAGATCAAGAAGAGGTCGAAGAGCGACCAGACGATCTTCCGGATGACGTCCCGGCCAAAGCGACGATCACGATCAAGGAGATCAACGACAATCGCTACTACTACTGGCAGTGGCGAGAAGGTGAAAAAGTGCGTTCCCAATATAAAGGCCCCGTCAGTCCCGACGAATAGACGGCGCCGAAACCGTGGCCGGTGCTATTTCAGGCAGTTAGTAGCGTTATAGAGGACACCCCCCGAGTGTGAATGGGTCCTGCCCACCACACACCCCTCAGTGTGAATGGGTCCAATCAACCCGGATGGACTCGAAGAGTGAAGCTACCCACCCCACGTTTCCGTCGTAACTGGAGGCCGGTGGAAGGACTGTGGCCACGATGGCGGGCACCTCACCCTCCACGTTTCCGTCGTTTCTCCACGACATCCATCCCACACTAACGACAGCGCCCACGATAAGACGGAATGTAGATCAACCCCCCGTGTGCGAAGTGAATTACAGGAGGACTTAGGGGTATTTTCGAAAATCGAGAGTACCTACGGGAAGTTATAGACACCCCTCATCAAGAGTGAAAGCCGCGGAGAAAGGCCGGGTAGAAGGACTCACAGTAGATTATAGATTATTTGTATCAGTTCTTTTTGCTCCAAGCACACCACACCCCTCGTCAAGAGTGTATTCACTGATGGCCTCAGAGAGCTACACTCCCCGTGTGCGAAATGAATTCGAAGACAGCCTGGAGTCAGCACCCCCCGTGTGCGAAGTGAATTTGATCTCACCTCAAGGAAGACCCCGTATGAGAGATGAATTGAGTGATGAGTCGAGGACGGGGACACCCCGTGTGCGATATGAAATCTTGCGTACTATTGTCAGACATATCTAGTTATCCTAATAACATTCCCGGCGGAACCACCCCTCCCCCCCCGTGTGCGAAATGAAATCCGGACCGGCGTCGGTAACTCTTCGCCTTAGTTCCCCTCGAAGAAATCGTCTATCTGCGCATTGACAACAGATTTGACGAGATTCTCTTCGTGTTCAGCTTGCTCGAGTCTGATGTCAGCCTGGAGGGTTTCGGCGACCACCTCTGGATCGTCGACGAAGGTATACTCCTTGTGGACTCCACTACCATAGCCACGTCCGCGTTTTTCCGATGTGACGAAGTTGTAGGTCTCAGCTTCATTCATATAGCGTAAGTAGGAGTCGCGAGATTTTTCATCGGCATCCAACAAGTCCGTGAGATACTGATAGACACGATACGCAACCGTACTGGGGACAGCATTCAAATTACGCTGAGAGTGAACGGGGACAATCGCAGTGGCGTAGAGTGAGAGCTTCTTTTGCGTCGATAGACCCTGCATCTGGGTTAGTGTTCGGTCGCGTTCGGCCTCTTTCTGGGCGTCGCGAACGTGTTCTTCGCAAACTGTATCATCTCCGTCGCGATCTGCAATCTCACCAGCCTTCCGAAATAGATCAATCGCTTTTCTGGCGTCACCGTGGTCCTGGGCAGCGAATGCAGCACTAAGCGGAATGATTCCGTCCTCGAGGACGTCATCCTGGTACGCGTCGCGACGGCGTTCGAGAATCGCCTGTAATTGATTCGCATCATAGTCTGGGAAGACGATGTCCTGGGGATTGAACGAACTCTCCGCCCGGCCGTCGATATCCTCCATGAACCGGGGATCGTTCGTGAGCGCTGCAACGGATACGTGCCCCTCGATACGACCGAGCTGTGACGCTCGAGACAGTTGGTAGAGCAACTTCGAATACGCCGGCTCGTCGTTCGGATCGCGTTGCCGGCCAACCAAGAGGTCGACCTCGTCAAGGATGATGATGACCGAGTCGAAGTTATTGCTCAGAATTTCGTAGAACCGATCAAGCTTCTGGTCAGTCGAAATCCCGCTTTCGGGGACACCGATGTCGACATCAGCCTCTTCGGCTGCATTCTTCACGAGCCGATATACAGCGCGGTCGTGAGATTTGATGGTCTGGCAGTTGATTTTGATGACGCCAAACCGGTCCCCTTGTGAGTTCGCAAGTTCGAGAACCTGCTGACAGACAGCGTTGATGATGAGTGACTTTCCGGTTCCCGACGGCCCGTAGAGGAGCATATTGGGTGGGCGATTTCCCTGTAATGCTGGTCGAAGGTAGGTGATGATATCGTCCAGCTGGTCATCACGACCAACGATCCGGTCCTCGTCGATAACGGCATCCGGATCGAGAAGTCCCTTATCTCGAAAAACAGAGTTCTGAACCCCCTCCTGGAGACGGCCCTTGATAGATTGTGAGAGGGATTGTTGATCGTCGCCGTCAGCCATACTGTCGCAGTTAGGTCGAAACTATAAATAAATATGGGTACCGTGTGCGAGGTTAAATCAGCCGAATACTGCCGATAGAAGCGATTTGAGAGAGGGGTCCCGGTAGAGTGTGGTAACCGCGGGCGAAATCAATTGGTCTTTCGGACCCCCCGTGTGCGATATGAAATACTGGCTGGACCGTCGAACAGTTGTCGGTGCCGAGGCGAGTCAGACAACCTCGATGGAGACATCCTCGTGTACAAAATAAGACACTAGACGTGGTCTCGGACCGGGTAGTGCAAAGAATACCCTCGATGATCCCGAGTAAAATCGGAGCTCGTCAGAAAGACCACCCCCACACCCCGTGTGCGATATGAAATTGACGAGAGGACGGGCAAGGACGAATCATCTGAAGTTCTCGGGTATCGGCGAGAGAGCCCACGAGAGGACGTAAAACCGACGAAGCCGTCCAACACACGAGAGACCCTAGCCACGAACGAGTCCGGTCCTATCACTAAACATACTGTTTCGTTTCGACCGACTCTAGGTCTATTGCAGCTATGGTTGATAGAGTGACTATGTAAAGGTTTCCCTGGTACATAGGGCGGTGTTTAGTTAAGCGTAAAAAGTGAGGCGGGAGAATTTCTTGGTGGTCTATGCCAGAAATCGCCCGCCTCAGCGGTAGTAGAGACTGGATTGATTTGGATTTTGTGGAGCGCGAGCGGACACCCGAGCCAGCGATGGCGTTGGGTATTCAATCGCACGTTGCGGGGCTCTCACTGTCGAATACCGTCGAATTACTCGACTCGCTGGGTGTCCAACGCAGTCGAAAAGCCATCCACGATTGGGTACAGAAAGCCGATTTACAGCCCGAATCCGGTAAATCTCCGAATCAGATCGCGCTCGACGAAACGGTGATTCGAATCAACAACCAGCAATTCTGGCTGTATGCCGCCGCCGATCCGCAGT